>JASFTU010000385.1:0-3542 GCA_050050635.1 Candidatus Brocadiaceae bacterium | reverse complement strand
CCTCGAGCAGATGCTGAGCTGCAGATGGGAGGCGCGCAATGAAGCACTGGCGCACGTTCGCTGTCGGTTTCCTGGGTCTCTGCGTGGCAGCAAGCAGCGGGTTCGCGGCCGAGGAGACGGCTCTCGCCACGTCCCGGGGCCTGGACACCGTGTGGGTCCTGGTGGCGGCGTTCCTGGTTTTTTTCATGCAGGCGGGCTTCGGCATGGTGGAGGCCGGATTCATCCGCGCCAAGAACGCCTGCAACATACTGACGAAGAACTTCCTGGACTACTGCGTGGCCAGCGTGATGTTCTTCCTGGTCGGCTACGCACTGATGTTCGGGGAGGGGAGCGGATTCGCCGGCTGGACCGGATTCGGGCTTGCCGGGGCGGAGAACCCCTCGGGAGTGGACCTGTACGCGTTCTGGCTCTTCCAGGCGGCTTTCTGCGGGGCGGCGGCCACGATCGTGGCCGGCGGCATGGCCGAGCGCATGAAGTTCCCCGCCTACCTGATGTACACCGCCGTCATCAGCGCCGTGGTCTACCCCATTATCGGGCACTGGATCTGGAGCGGACAGGGCTGGCTGGCCGGCATGGGCTTCGCAGACTTCGCCGGCTCGACGGTCGTGCACGCCACGGGCGGGTGGGTGGCGTTCATCGGCACCATCGTGCTGGGCCCCCGCGTGGGCAAGTTCTCCGCCGACGGTAAGGCCAACGCCATCCCCGGGCATTCCATCCCCCTGGCCGCACTCGGCGTCTTCCTGCTGTGGTTCGGCTGGTTCGGGTTCAACCCCGGCTCCACTCTCGGCGTGGGCGACGGGGAGGCCATAGGACGCGTGGCGATGAACACGAACCTGGCCGCGGCCACCGGTGCTATCAGCGCCATGCTGACCGTCTGGCTCGTGTTCGGCAAGCCCGACCTCTCGATGACGATGAACGGAGCACTGGCCGGCCTGGTGGCGATCACGGCCCCCTGCGCGTTCGTCTCCGGCGCGGCGGCGCTGGCGATCGGCGTGGTGGCGGGGGCCATTGTGGTCCTGGGGGTAGCTCTGCTGGACAGGATCGGCGTGGACGATCCCGTGGGCGCGGTGCCGGTGCACGGGATGAACGGCATCTGGGGGACGCTCGCCGTCGGCATCTGGGGTCGCGAGGCGCTCGGACTTGCGCGCAACGGCCTGTTGCACGGCGGTGGACTTACCCAGCTCGGCATCCAGGCGCTGGGAGCGGTCACCGTCAGCCTGTTCGCCCTCGCGACCATGGGCATCGTGTTCTACCTGATCGACCGCACCGTCGGCCTGCGCGTCTCCCGTGAGGAGGAGATGCGAGGCCTGGACATAGGGGAGCACGGCATGGAGGCATATGCCGGCTTCCAGATCTTCACCACGCAGTAAGAGGGGAGGGCGCAGCGGATGAAGCTGATCGTCGCCTACATACAGCCGGAGAAACTCAACGACGTCAAAGAGGCCCTCTACGCGGCGGAGGTTTACAAGATGTCGGTCACCAACGCCCTGGGCTGCGGTCAGCAGAAGGGCTACACCGAGTCCTACCGGGGAGTGGTGACGGAGGTGAACCTTCTGAAGAAGGTGCGCCTGGAGATAGCGGTCAACGAGGACTTCGTGGAGCCGACCGTGGAGGCGATCGTGGCGGGTGCGCGCACGGGCCAGATCGGGGACGGGAAGATCTTCATCATGGAACTCGCCGAGTGCGTGCGCATCCGCACCGGAGAGAGAGGCAACGTGGCCATCGGCTGAGCCCGCCGCTGCCCCAGCAGTGACCATCTGGAGGGAAGGAAGGGCGTGATCCTACCAAAATGTAGGATGCGGAAGGGCCTCAAGCAATCCACTGGAGTCTGTAACCCTTTACGCGAAGGCATCTTACGGGAATCGTGTCCGTTTGGCACCCGGATTGCCACTACAGAGACGAAAGGTACCGGGCCGGGACAAGGAGGAAGGGAAATGGCCGGGATGGACAGGGAGTCGGTTCTGAAGGCGGTGGAGGAGAGACGGGTCAAGTTCATCCGCCTGTGGTTCACGGACGTGCTGGGCTACCTGAAGAGCTTCGCCATCACTGCGGAGGAGCTGGAGGGTGCGCTGGAAGACGGGATGGGCTTCGATGGGTCGTCGATCGAGGGTTACGCCCGCATCGAAGAGAGCGACATGATCGCGAAGCCGGATCCGGGCACATTCGCGGTGCTGCCCTGGCGTCCGACCGAGGATGCCGCCGTGGCGCGGATGTTCTGCGACATCCTCAAGCCGGACGGCTCGTCCTACGAGGGTGACCCTCGGTACGCCCTCAAGCGGAACCTCGAGAGGGCCGCGCAGATGGGCTACACCTTCTACGTCGGCCCGGAGCTGGAGTACTTCTACTTCCAGGACAGCGGGGGCACGGTCGGCCTCGACGCCGGCGGCTACTTTGACCTGACGCCCCTCGACGTGGCCAGCGACCTGCGACGCGACACCATCCTGGCCCTGGAGAGCATGGGCATCCGGGTGGAGTACAGCCACCACGAAGTGGCGCCCAGCCAGCACGAGATCGACCTCCGCTTCACGGATGCCCTGTCCATGGCGGACGCGGCCATGACGTACCGTCTGACCGTCAAGGAGATCGCGCTCAAGCACGGGGTGTATGCCACCTTCATGCCGAAGCCGCTGTTCGCGGAGAACGGCAGCGGCATGCACACGCATCAGTCGCTGGCCAAAGAGGGCAAGAACGCGTTCTTCAGCTCGGATGACAAGTACAACCTCTCGGCGGTGGGCAAGTCCTACATCGCCGGTCTGCTCACCCACGCCCGCGAGATCTGTTCGCTCGTCGCCCAGTGGGTCAACTCCTACAAGCGCCTGGTGCCGGGCTATGAGGCGCCGGTGTATGTCTCCTGGGCGCGACGCAACAGGTCCGCCCTGGTCCGCGTCCCGATGTACAAACCCGGCAAGGAAGCCGCGACACGTGCCGAGTTCCGATGCCCCGATCCGGCCTGTAACCCTTACCTGGCTTTCGCCGTCATGCTGGCAGCCGGCCTGAAAGGCATAGAGGAGGGCTACGAGCTGCCGGAGCCGGTCGAAGAGGACATCTTCGAGATGACGCCGGAGCAGCGCCAGGAGCGCGGAATCCAGTCTCTGCCGGGCAGCCTGGCGGAGGCCATCGCCGAGACCGAATGCAGTGAGCTGGTGCGCGAGGCACTCGGCGGTCACATCTTCGGCAAGTTCATCGCCAACAAGAAGATCGAGTGGGACGCCTACCGGATGCACGTGAGCAGGTACGAACTGGAGCAGTACCTGCCGGTGCTCTGAGCGTTTCTGCGGCGGGAGGGGGGACGGTGAGGATCCCCGACTACAAGGACATGAGCGGCTGCGCGATCTCGGGCATCATCTCCGAGCGCGGCCGGCCGTTCGGTGGCGAGACGATCATCCGGTCGATCGCCAACATGCACGACCGGTCCAACGGACTCGGAGGTGGCTTCGCGGCCTACGGCATCTACCCGGAGCGTCGGGACCTGTACGCACTTCACCTGATGTGCGACGACAGGGCAGCCCGGCAGCGAGCAGAAGATGTCGTCTCGCTCCGCT
>JASFTU010000384.1:0-3553 GCA_050050635.1 Candidatus Brocadiaceae bacterium | reverse complement strand
CGGCCGGCGGGCGCAAAAGTGTTTGTGTTCCCGGACCGCTTTTCTTAGAATGACCGCTGAATGCGGGGAATATCCTCTCTCGGAGCAGGTCTCCTTCCATGCAGGAAAGTTTTGAGAGAAAGCGGCTCGGCAAGTTCGAGCTGATGGAGCTCATTGAGGAAGGCGTCGCCGGTCAGCTCTATCGGGCGCGCGACACCGAACACGAACGCAGGGTGCTCCTGAAGATCGTCGCCGGCGCCATGAGCCAGAATCCTGCCTTCGGGCGCTACTTCTACGACAAATGGAGCGACCAGCAGTCGCTGGTTGAACACCCGAACGTCCTGAGGGTATGGGAGGTCGGCGAAGAAGGCGATCGGTACTACGTGGCTCTCGAGGACACGACGGGGCGCAGGCTCTCGGAGGTGCTGCCCGACACGCCTCTGGACTCCGATGAGGCACTCGACATCGTCCACCAGATCGCCGAGGCGCTTCGCGCCATTCATCGGCGCAACGTGACCCACGGGGACCTGAAGCCCTCGGACATCTTCCTCACACGCGACCGGCTGGACCGGAGGCTGGTGAAGATGGCCCTCTTCGACCTGGGGGTCTCCTCTGCACAGGGCACGGTGTCGGTCTTCGGCGAGATGATGGGCTCGCCGAAGTACATGTCTCCCGAGGTGATCAGGGGCCGGGCTCCCGGAGCGCAGGCGGACATCTTCGCGCTGGGTGTGATCGCTTACGAGCTGTTCACCGGGCGCGAGCCCTTCCCCTCGGACCATCCGGTGGGATACCTCTTCAGCAACTGCGAGAAAGGCGCCGAGCCCGCCGACCAGGTCACCGAAGGTGTGCCACACGAGGTTGCGCTGGTCATCCACCGCATGCTGGAGAAGGAGCCGCCGCAGCGTTACCGGAGCGTTGAGCGGGTGATAGACGACCTGGACCGCTGCGTGGAGAGCATCAAGACGGGCCACGTCCAGCTCGTGCCCTTCGGCACGGACTCGGCGTTCGCCCGTGACTACGAGCTGCCCCAGCCCAGGCGGGAGGGAACGACGGCGCCACTGAGAGCGGGGCATCTGGCAGCCCTGCTGTTGCTGGTGGCCGTCCTGGTGGGCGTCGCGGGCTACACCGTCGGGAGCTGGGGGCGCACGCCGGAGCAGCCCCGCATGGAGATGGCCGGCAGAGGCGCCGAACAGCGACAGGCCGCGGCACCGGCGGGTCAGCCCGAGCAGCCTTCCTCTGCGGGTGAGCTGCCCGTAGAGCCGCCGCACGTCAGGGAACAGAGCGCGCGGCGGATGTTCGACCGTGCCCTCGCCGACTGGCAGCGCCTGAGTGAGAAGGGCCAGTACGAGCTGGGCGTGGCAGCCTTCCGTGACATAGCCAGCCGCTTCCCCGATACACCGTACGCGGCCGAGGCGCGCAACCAGGTCGCCCAGATCCTCGTCGAATGGGCCGAAACACTCGCCTCCCGGGGCGACTACCAGAGCGCGCTGGAGAATTACCAGGTCGCCCTGGAGACCGTTCCTGAGAACAGCGAATTCGCCGACGTCGCCCGCCGCAGGATACCCTCCGCACTGGCCGGGCTGGCGGAGGATGCCCGACGCCGCGGCCAGTACATGGAAGCCCTCCAGCGCTACGAACGGATTGCGGAGCAGTATCCCGGAACCATGGAGGCCAGCCTGTTGGAGGGCAAGAAGCCGGAGCTTCTGTTCAACCACGCCGGAGTGCTGAAGGAACAGGGCCTTTATGAAAGGGCGCGCGACCTGCTCCTGCAGGTGCTCAATGGATACCCCGACACCGAGTGGTCGGACAGGGCCCGGAAAGCGGTGCCCGACGTGTATCTGTCGATCGCCGGCGAGGAGCTCAAGGATGGTGACCTTGCCGAGGCCAGACGCCAGATACGCCAGATCGTCGAGGCCTATCCAGAGCATGAGGCAGCGAAGGAGGCCGCGGAGGTGGACGCGCGGATCCTGCTGCAATTCTTCGATGAGGCCCTGGCGCGGGACGATCAGGAGGCAGCGCAGAAGCATTACGCGGAGCTCCTGGCCCTCTATCCCAACGGTGAGCCCGCCGTTCAGGCGGTGCGTGCGAGGCTCGGCCTCCAGCCAGACGCGACCGAAAGGCCACTCACCGCCAACCTGGCCAGGAGCCGGCTGCGCAAGGCGCAGGAGTACTACGGGGAAGCAGACTTCGCCAACGCGCTCGACGTGCTCAAGGGCGTGCTACGCAACGCGCCCGCCGGCTCGGCGGCCGCCGCGGAGGCCCTCGACCTGCTGCCCCGCTGGATGTACGAATCGGCCGTGCATGCCTGCGGCACGGACGCCAGGGACCTGTGCACCGCCACGCTGCAGGACCTGATCTCCCAGTTCGCCGGCACTCCATGGCAGAAGCGCGGTTCACGGACCCTCGAGCGCTTGCAGAACCCCCCCGACGGGATGGTCTACGTTCCGGAGGGGACGCTCCAGATGGGCACTGACCTGAGCGAGATAGCACAGCTCGCCCGCGAGCACGGGCTGACGGCCCTCGGCGGCGGCCAGGAGGAGATCGAGCTTCTGGCGGGGGTGTACGGCTTCAGCAGTGAGGTCCCGAAGCACACGGCCGCTACGAATGCGTTCTTCATCGACAAGACCGAGGTGACCAACAAGGCGTACAAGCAGTTCGTCGCGCAGACGGGGCACCCGGCCCCGGGCCACTGGAGCAACGGCACGTACCCTCAAGGCGCGGGCGACCTCCCTGTGGTCAACGTCACGCTGTCGGATGCCCGTGCATACGCCGGCTGGCGAGGGGCGCGGCTGCCTACCGAGCAAGAGTGGGAGAAGGCGGCCCGCGGGGTGGACGGTCGTATGTATCCCTGGGGCTCCGACTTCCGGCAGGAGTACTGTCGGCACATGAAGCCGGAGAACGCCGGTCCGGTCCCCGTGGGGTCGTTCCCGACCTGGGACAGTCCGTACGGCTGCCTCGACGCGATCGGCAACGTCATGGAGTGGACCAGCAGTTCCTTCGCTCCCTACGCCGGCAACGCCCTGGACGTGCCCACCCGTGAAGGGAAGTCGGTGGTCCGGCGGGGCGGGTCCTGGCGCCAGGAGGAGCTGCCCGAGATCCCCACGCGTTGTGCCAGCCGCTATCCTGCTCATCCCGCAGAGGCCGACAGGTACACCGGCTTCCGTTGCGTGGTTGACGTGGGAGGTGCAGAGAGCGGCGGGGGGACGGGCGCCGCCCCTTAGACCGCAGTATCCCGGGAGTGTCCTCCGATATGCGGCGGCCTGCCACAGACAGCCTACCGACCCTGGAGAAGCACTCCGACGGCAACGTCACCGTGTACCTGAATCCGCGGCGGGCCGCATCCGCGGAGCTGCGGGGCCTGTTCGACCTGCCCGATGCACTGGCCGGCCTGCCCGGCGCCTCCACCCGCGTCCGCGGTGTGCCCACGTGCTGGGAATGGGAGCCCACCTGGCACGACGGTGCGGGACTGCGCGTGCGGCTCTACGCGCACGGGGGCTTGCTCGGCAGGTTGTGGGGAACGGTGTTTCTCGGATCGTCCCGGATGGTCGAGGAGTTCCGGATGGCCCTGCACGCA
>JASFTU010000383.1:0-3559 GCA_050050635.1 Candidatus Brocadiaceae bacterium | reverse complement strand
CGGCGCATGCTGGAGACCTCCAGGGCCCGGCGCGAGTTCGGCTTCGAGGCGAGCACCGGCCTCCGAGAAGGCCTCCGCAGGACGATCCAGTGGTGCGAACGGAACTGCGACTGGGCCCGGAAGAACGGATAGGCAACGCGCGCAAGTGAGACCCCATGCAGCAGCACTCAGCCCTCCCGGACGACCCGACCGGCGGCCCAACGTGGTACTGGTCACGGTGGACTGCCTCCGGTCCGACCATCTGCCCTGCTACGGCTACGACAGAGACACGGCTCCCCGGCTGAGCGCCTTTGCGCGGAACGCGTGCCTCTTTGAGACAGCGTGGGCGACCGGGCCGAGCACCCCCTTCTCCTTCCCGGGCATCATGGCGTCCCGGATGCCCTTCACGAGCTCCTCCTATGGGCTGTTGGGGGCTCGCCTCACGCTGGCCGAGATGCTTCATCACCAAGGCTACGGCACGTACGGCTTCACCGGGGCCAACGCTCACCTGTCTCCGTATTTCGGCTACGATCGGGGCTTCGACCGGCTGTCGGACTTCCTGGAATACAACGCCGACCCCGCCGTGCTCCGCAGACTCGAACGTGACAGCCGCTTCGGACGCAACCTTCCGCGGCTCCGCGCATGGAGCCAAAGGCTGCTCAGCCGACTGACGAAGACCGTTCGTTCCCTCCCGCCGGCCGAAGCCCTGGCGGAGCGAACCGGTCGGCTGTGGCGACCGCTCGTCGAGACACTCTGGCACTCGAACAACTCCCGGCTGAAACGTCGGCAGGAGGAGGCGAGCTGGCGGGAGGTCCTCAACTGGTTCAGGGAGGCACACCCCGAGCCCTTCTTCCTCTGGGTCCACGTCATGACCGCCCACGAGCCGTACTGCTCCTCCGCTGAGAACCAGGTGGCCGTGAACGGACGAGCCATTTCGGGTGGCCGGGCGGTTCAGCTCAGGCGAATGATGGCCGCAGTGAACCAGGGCAGGAGCGGCAAGCCGGATGACCGGGCCGTGCCCGACCTGGTGGCCCTGTACGACGCCGCAGTCCGGGAGACAGACGATCACCTCGGCCGGCTCCTCGCACGGCTGGAAGAGCGCGGGTGGCTCGATCCGTCCCTGATCATCGTGACGGCCGACCACGGGGAGCAGCTGATGGACCACGGCTACTCTCAGCATCCGGCCTTCCACTACGATGAGCAACTGCGTGTCCCCCTCCTGATCCGGCTGCCCGGGCAACGGCGAGGTCGGCGCATCCGGCACCAGGTGGGCCTGATCGACCTGATGCCGACCGTGGCAGACCTGCTCGACATTCCACTGCCCGAGGGCGCATGCGAAGGCAGCAGCTTCGCAGAGCTGTTGCGCGGCACGGCGCCCCCGGAGCACCCCGAGCGATTCTACGTCTCCGAGTCCTTCTACAGCCGGCACTACGTGGCGCACAGCCTGGATTGGCACAACCTGCAGAGCACACCGCGCCGGGTGTCTTTCCAGAACAACTCCCTCAAGCTCATCGTGGACTGCAGATCAGGGAAGGCGCAGGCCTTCGACCTGTCGAGGGACCCGCGGGAGGAGAGGGACCTTACGGGACGCAGGCCGGAGCTTGCGCGGCTGGCGCGGAGCCTGGCACGGTGTCACGTGCGACGCAGCGAACGGGTGCGGGCCGGCAAGACCATCAGAAGGAAGCAGGGACCGTATCCCCGCCCCGGCAGCCGACCGCCGCACGTGCCCTGACAGCCCGTGACCATACCGTTGCCCTCCCTGTTGACATGACGGCGTGAGTTGTGCCAGAATGGCCTGTCCTGAAGTGCTCAGGGGCGGAGTGCCCGGCCACGGCGATCGAACCGGGAGCGCCGCATGTCGCCCAGAGATACCACCGAACTGCTGACCCTCCTTGCGCTCGTGGGTCAGCTCGGCCTGATCATGGCGGGCACGGTTGTGGGTGGCTTCCTGGCCGGCATGTACGTTGACCAGTGGCTGGGCACAGGGGCCACGTTCAAGGTCATTCTGCTCCTGGCGGGCATCGGCGGGGGAATGGTCGCGGTGTATCGGCTCGTCATGAAGGCCGTCGAGCCCCATCTCCCCGACGACAGTGGGAACAGCATCCCGAACGGCCAGTGAGGCAAACCTTGTCCGGATCTGATGGCCAGAGGCAACTGGAGACTTTCTGGAAGACGGCCCTGCGGGTTGCCCGCGGGATTGCCCTGATCGGCGCGGTCATCCTGTACGCGTTCGGCGGCCGGCCGCCGGCCCTGGGCCTTTTGCTGGGAAGCCTGGTCAGTATCCTGCGGTTCCAGATGCGCCATTCGGCCATGCGGAAAGGCCCGACCACCGCAGCCCTGGTGCGCCTCCGCCTGATCGGCTACGGGATGAGTGCCGCGGCGCTCGCCCTCGCCTTCGCGTTCCGGAGCGTCTTCTCCCCCTGGACCACGGCGCCGGGGTTGCTGGTGATGAACGTCTCGGTGGTCGTCGCCGAGCTGTTGTGCCGGCGCGAAGATGCCCGTGCACGGACCCCCGGCAATACGTAATTCGAGACCGAAGCAGTGGACATAATACCCAGAGCACCGGTCAGAATCTGGGGAATTCCCTTCGAGGGATTCAACATTGCTACGCTGTATAACTCCTGGCTGGTGATGGCCGTGATCATCCTGCTCGCCTGGCTTGCCGTACGCTCCCTTAAGCCTGTGCCCGGGCGGATGCAGGCCGCCTTCGAGGCCCTGACCGGGTTTTTCGAGGACATCTGCAACAGCACACTCGGCGAAGAACACGGCCGGAAGTACATGCCGTTCGTAACAACCCTGTTCCTGTTTGTGCTTCTGTCCAACTTCATAGGCATCGTGCCCAACTTCCTGGAGTGGGCCGGCTGGCCCGGTTTCTATTGCCCCACACAGGACCTGAACACGCCCCTGGGCCTGGCCGTGGTCGTCATGTTCGTCGTGCATATCTCGGCGATCCGCATCCGGGGTTTCCGCGCGTGGCTCTGGGGATTCTACGAGCCCAGTTTCCCCGGCGACCGTCTGTTCAGCCGGATCGCGGGGGTCGTCATGCTGCTCGGAGGAGTGGTCCTCAACTACGTCTTCGTATCAAAGTACGTGGGCGCCTTCGCGGACGCGGAACCCGGGTGGAGGATCGGCGTGGGACTTTTGGTCGCAGCGTTCGCGGCGAACTCGGTGCTCGTCACGGTCTTCGCATTCCAGTTGGGTCGGGTACCCAACGTGCCGATGGCGCCCCTGAACTTCGTGGGAGAGCTGGGCAAGGCCATCTCCCACCCGTTCCGCCTGTTCGGGAACATCTTCGGGGGTTTCGTCATCCTGACGGTGGTTTCTCATCTGATCCTGCACATCGGGCTGCCACCGTTGCTTTCGGCATTCTTCGGGCTTTTCATCGGGCTGGTGCACGCCTTCGTCTTCGCGATGCTTGCCCTGGCGTACACCGCAGTCCAGATACGGGATTGAGGGAGGAGCGCGGTTGGCTTTCGGTCTGCTGGACATCGCCGGCGGCGCGGGCTGGGAACCACTCATGTCCGCGGCGCAATATGTGGCCGCCGGGATCGCCATGGGGTTCGGCGCGATCGGAGCCGGC
>JASFTU010000382.1:0-3563 GCA_050050635.1 Candidatus Brocadiaceae bacterium | reverse complement strand
TCGGCATACTGATTTGCTACGACAACAACCTGGTGGAGAACGTGCGGGTGACCACGCTGATGGGGGCGGAGATCGTGCTGATGCCTCACGTGACCGGGGGAACGCCCTCGCCGATGCCCGGCCGGGGCACGATACCGCGCAGTGTGTGGGAGAACCGTGAGCGGGACCCCGTGCGCTGCCGGATGGAGTTCCGGGGGCCGAAGGGACGCGGATGGCTGATGCACTGGCTGCCGGCGCGGGCATTCGAGAACGGCATCTACGCCGTGTTCACCAATCCCATCGGCATGGACGGCGACACGGTCAAGCCGGGCAACGCCATGATCCTCGACCCTTTCGGCGAGGTCTTGGTGGAGTCCTGCGAACTCGGGGACGACGTCGTCGTCGGACTGCTGACGCCGGACAAGCTGGAGCTTGCGGGTGGGCGGCGCTACATCCGCGCGCGGCGACCCGAGCTGTACGGTATGCTCTCCGAGCCCACCCCGGATGATTTGATGGGCGAGACCAGCAGCAAGTACGCCGACGTGTGGTGGAAGAAGCACCCGGAGGAGGAGGGGGAGCGGCCGTGAGCCCGCGGCGCAGCCGAGCGCCCTGCCGGACGGGGTTGGCCGCGCTCCTGCTCTGCGTAATTCTGGCTGCAGCAGCGGGGAGAGAAAGAGTGGACAGCGCCGCCGAGCCACTGGACCGGACGGCCCGACAGTGGGCGCCGTTCGCGGAGTGGTCCCTGCCCAACCCCACCTGGGAGGGGAACCCCTTCGACGTGGCTGCGAGCGTGGCCTTCCGGCATCCCGCCAGCGGCGAGAGCCACGTGACGGGGATGTTCTACGACGGGGGCGAGACGTGGAAGTTCCGTTTCACGGGCACGCGACCCGGCCGGTGGACCTTCAGCACTTCCAGCGCCGACCCCGACCTGGACGGGCTGGAGGGGACGGTCACCGTCGAGGCGAACGGCGACGGGGTGGGGTTCGTGACCGGCTCGGGGAACAGGTGGTGCCGACAGCGTGGCGCCGAGGGACGCCTGGAGGCCTTCGTGCCCCAGTTCGTGATGTACCACCATCCCGGGGCCTGCTGGCGTCGGCCCGACAGGGTGGAGGCGGACATCGAGGCGTGGTTCGACGAACACGGCTTCAACGGACTGCACACGCCGGTGTTCTGCCGCTGGTTCGATCTGGAGCAGGAGCGCTCCAGCCGCATCGCCGAGGACGACCCCAACCCCGACCCGCGCACCTTCGAGGCGCTGGAGATGCTCATCACCAGGGCCCACGCCGCCGGCGGGGTCGTGCACATCTGGGCGTGGGGAGACGAGTCGCGCCGGCAGACGCCGATCAAGTGGGGCATCAACGGCGCCGCCGACCGGCGCCTTCAGCGCTACATCGCCGCACGCCTCGGGCCGATCCCGGGCTGGACGATGGGCTACGGTTACGACCTCTGGGAGTGGGTCGAGGGCGAACAGCTCACGGCATGGCACGCGTACATGCATCAGCACCTGGGCTGGCCGCACATGCTCGGAGCCCGCTCCCGGAAGCACAGCCTGGGGCAGCTTTCGGAGGCCATGGACTACGCCTCCTACGAGCAACACAGGCCAGACTACGCCACTTACGTGAAGACCATCGAGCAGCGGCCCGAGAAGCCCGCCTTCTCGGAGGACCGGTTCCGCATCCGCGGCCGGCCCAAGGACTACACCATGGAGGAGACGCGCCGCGGGCTGTGGCACTCCGCCATGGCCGGCGGGGTCGCCAACATCTGGGGCAACCTGAAGCACGGGGAAGCCCCCGGCGGGGGATCCTGCCCTTACCCGCGCCCGGGGTGGATACGGACGTACTCGCGGTTCTTCGACCACCGGTTCGCGCTGCACATGGTCCGCGACAACGCCATCACAAATGGCGTCTGCCTCAGGACATCCGACAGCACGCGTCTGGTCTTCTACAGGGAAGACGCTTCCTCGCTCGAGATGGATCTCTCGGAGATGCCGGAGCCCCTGCCGGGGGTGGCCGTGGACGCGCTGAAGCCGTACGCGGAGCGCGAGCTGGGCGCCCTCGAACCGGGCCGGCATAGCTGGGATGCGCCCTACCCCTCCGACTGGGCCGTGGCGGTCGGCCGGGGATGCGGAACGCAGCCGTAGATCAGAGCAGCCCCAGCGTCTCCTCCAAGCCGCAGGCCACGTTCATGTTCTGCACCGCCTGGGACGCCGCGCCTTTCATCAGGTTGTCGATGGCCGCGGTGAGCACGGCACGGCCTCCCTCGCGCGACACCGCCGCGAGGTCGCAGTAGTTGCTGAACGCGACCGCCTTCGTGCGTGGCTGGTCTTCGGCGGAACGGACCCTGATGAACGGCTCTCCGGCATAGAAGTCGACCAGGACGCCGTGCAGCTCGGCGTCGTCGGCATCCCGCGTCAGTCGGACGAAGACCGTGGACAGGATGCCACGGTCCATGGGGACCAGGTGCGGCACGAAGGTGACCTTCGGATCCGCGGCGCCGGCCAGGCGGAGCGCCCGTTCCATTTCGGGCTGGTGGCGGTGGCCGGTGACGCTGTAGGCGCGCACGTCTTCGTTGCACTCGCAGTACATGGAGCCCACGCTGGGCTTGTTCCCCCGGCCGCTGACGCCGCTCTTTGCGTCCACAACGATGTCGGTTGGATCGATGAGCCCGGCGTGCACGAACGGGACAAGCGCCAGTGCAACACCGGTCGGATAGCAGCCGGGATTGGCGACGAGATCGGCCGAGGCGATGGGCTCACGGAACAGCTCGGGGATGCCGTAGGCCGCTCGCTCCACGTTGTCCGGGTCGCCGTGTTCCCCGTACCAGGCTTCATACACGCCCAGGTCATCCAGACGATAGTCGGCGCTGAAGTCTATGCATCGCACGCCGGCCGCAAGATACTCCGGCACGTAGCGGTGAGCCACGCCGTGAGGGAGGGTGAAGAAGGCGACGTCCGGCTTCTCCGGTGCATCTTCCGCCTGCAGGCCCGAAAGCCTCATCTCGCAGATGCCCGCCAGGTCCGGGAACACCTCCGAGATGCGCGGGTTGCCCTCCCGGCGTCCGCCCAGGTGGACGAGTTCGGCCTCCGGGTGCCGAGCCAGTATCTTGATCAGCTCACGACTGGTGTAGGCCGTGGCGCCGACTATGCCGATCTTCATCATGCTCCACCCCTTTCCTGCTGAGGCCATTCAGGTGGCCGACTCGCGACCGGTTTTCCTCACGACCCGTAGAAGTCCGCCAGGGAAGGTCCGATCCGGCGGTATCTATGGTAGAGCTGCTCGTATGCGGGGGTGTCTTCGGACGGTTCGATCACGTGCGATTCTATCGAGAGGTGCCGTTCCCCCTCCTCCAGGGACTCGAACCTGCCGAGGCCGACCCAGGCGGCGACGGCGGCACCGACGGTGGTGGCCTCGACGTCTTCGATGACCACCACGGGCAGACGGGACACGTCGGCACGGAGCCGGTTCCACAGCTCGTTCCGGGAACCGCCTCCGACCACCCTCAGACGTTCGGGCTCGAAGCCGGTGGCGCGGCAGAGGATGCGCAATGCCTCGCGAAGCTGGAAGCAAAGGCCCTCGAGGGCGGCC
>JASFTU010000381.1:0-3592 GCA_050050635.1 Candidatus Brocadiaceae bacterium | reverse complement strand
AACCCGTCCGACCGACCTCACAGAGGCCACGGACCCGACAGCAGTCCCGCCAGCTTCGGGTGCTCCAGGATCTTCACGTTGATCAGGGCCCCCAGCGCCGCCAGCGCATCGCGCAGCTCTCCGATCGGGCCCTCCGGCCCGTGCGCGATCTCCCTCAGCTCCTGGCGGAAGTGCTCCCTGATCTCCTCCGGTGACATGCCTTCGAGCTGACCTTTCAGGTACTGGAGGATCTCCCGGAACTCGCCCCGGTCGATCCATACGCCTCGGCAGGAAGGACATACGTCGAGCACGACGCTCGAGGTGCCGAACGTGGTGGCGCGCAGCTCAGCGCCCTCGCATTCCGGGCAGTCCCGCCCCGAGGCAACCGCATGGGCGGACTCGATGGCGTCCACCTCGTCGTCCAGCCACCGGAGGCTGCCCCACAGCTCGCCGCTGCTGCGGTCCTTCAGGGCACGCAGCTCCTCGCGGTCCAGCCATATCCCCTTGCAGCGAGGACATGCCTCGAAGTCAACGCCGTGCGCGGAGTAGCGCGCCAGGGACTCCCCGCAGACCGGGCAGGCACGATCGGTTGCGCCGCCGCGTTCCGCGCCCGGAACCGGAGGGACATCGACACGGAAGTCGGTCTCCCGGCTGGTCCGCCGGATTCGCTTGTGCCAGATCGGCAGGTGAACGTCGTTGACGAAGCGAGAGAACCCCTCCCCTTCGACGGGCATAATCTCCTCGAGCTCCCGGTTCACCAGGTCCAGCTCACCGCCGTCCAGCCAGACGCCGCCGCAGTTCGAGCAGCGCTCCAGCACGATGTCGCTTGCCCCGAGGAACCGGACGGCCTCCAGGCCGACGCCCTCGCAGCGCGGGCAGGCCCCGCCCTCCGCCCCGGAATCGCCCGCCCGGTCCCGGGAGGAGAACTCGATGCTGCCCTCGACCTGGAAGGCCATCTTGTCCAGCTCTCCCGCGTCGAGCCACAGGCTGCCGCAGGCTTCACAGGTGTCGTACGATATCTGGTCCTCTCGGGTCAGGACCGTCTGGTTGATCATCTCCCGGTTGCAGTTCAGACACTGCATGAGGCATCCTCCGGGCCGCCCGGAGGCGGCGTTCTGCGGTCAAGGAGGCAGAAGCGGCATCCCGTCCCTTCCGCCGGCCGCTGCCTTTCACCTTGCTGAGTTTAGGGCGGGCGGGCCGGACATTCAAGCAGCGCCGAACGGACCTGAGCTTGAGCCGCCGTTCAGGAAAGCTATAATCGCGCGGCGGTACGTACCGGCAATCCCGAGGAGATCCCATGCCCTCGCCCCTCGAACGCATCAACTTTGGGCAGATCAAGCGGCGTTTCGACGCCTACTGGCAGCGCGAGGTACCGGGGCGACCGCTCGTGGGCATAAGCGCGCCTCGCGACGACCGGCAGGAACCGGACTTCCCGGTGCCCGACACAGTCGAGGGGCGCTGGCTGGACGTGGACTACCAGGTCAACCGGGCCGTGTGGCGTACGGGGAGCACCGCGTACGTGGGCGAGGCCCTTCCGATGTTCATGCCCAACCTGGGGCCCGATTCCTTCGCGGCGTTCCTCGGCGCCGAACTGCAATTCCTCGATGACGGCACCTCCTGGGTCAAGCCCTGCGTCGAAGACCTGACCGGCTACGCGCCGACCTTCGACCAGGAGAACCGCTGGTGGCGGAAGATGCGCGACCTGGTGGATGCCGTCTGCGAGGCGGCCCGGGGGCGGTTCCTGGTCGGCATCCCGGACCTGCACGGGGGCGGAGACGCCCTGGCGGCCATCCGCCACCCCGACCGACTCGCGCTCGACCTCTACGATAGCCCCGGGGAGGTCAAGCGCATCATGCGCGCGTTGACTGACATCTACAGGCAGGTCTTCGACGAATACGTGGGACGTATCTCACGAGTCCAGGACGGCTGCATCACGTGGATTACCGCATACTCGCGCGGCTCCTTCACAGCGCTCCAGAACGACTTCAGCGGGTTGATATCACCGGACATGTTCGTCGAGTTCTTCCTGGACGATATCCGCCGGCTGGCCGAATACCTGGACCACTCCATCTACCATCTGGACGGGCCGATTGCGCTGGGGAACCTGCCGCACCTGCTGGAGCTGGAGGCGCTGGACGGCATCCAGTGGGTCCCCGGCGCGGGGGGCGGGAGGATGTCCGAGTGGGTTGACGTGTGCCGCCGCGTGCTGGATGCCGGCAAGTGCCTGTTCATCGGCTGCCCGCCCGAGGAGCTGGAGTACCTGCTGGAGGAGCTGCCGCACGAGGGCCTGTACGTCGGCACGGGCTGCCCGACGGAGCAAGAGGCGCAGAAGCTGCTCGCACGGGTGGAGGCCCGGTTCGGCACAGCGGCGTGATTTGCAGGCCCCGCGACGTTGGCGTATAATCGCCGTTTCTGTTCCTTGAGCCAGCCATTCCATGAGCAACGACCAGCCACAACAGAAGCACCCCGAGCATGAAGACCTGCTCGAACTCCTGGGGCGCGTCAAGGTCTTCCTGTGGAAGAACGCCGTGCACATCGCGCTGATCGTGGCCATAATCGCGGTCGCCGCGGCCGCCTACAGGTACTACGAGCTGACCCGGCAGACGCGGAGGCACCAGGCCTGGGATACACTGGGATCGCTGCCGGACAGCTCGCTGCTCATCATGCGCTCGGGGGAAGGCGGCGAGATGCTTCGGCGAGAGGCGCTGAAGGCCTGTCGCCGGGTGGCCGAGGGCCCGGAGACGAGCGCCACGCCGTGGGCCCTGCTGCGGCTGGGAGGGCTGCTGGCCACCACGGGACAATGGTCGGAGGCCGCCGACGCCTATGAGCGCCTCCTCAGCGAGTATGCCGGCAGCGCGGCCGCGCAGACGGCCCGGCCCGCCCACGCTGCGGTCCTCGAGCAGGTCGGCCGTCACGGCGAGGCAGCAGCCACCTACGAAGGTTTGGCCGCCGAGGGTAGCCCCTACTACCTGTTCCACGCGGCCCGGTGCAGGGAGCTGAACGGCGAGCGTGCGGTCGCGGAGGAGCACTACAGGAAGTTCCTGGAGTCCGACCAGCCCGAGGATCTGCGCGAGATGGCCCACGCCCGGCTGGCCGACGTGGTCGAGGGTGAGCTGCTGGATCCGCCGCCGGAGCCCATGCCGCCCGCGCCGGTGGAAACCCCCGTGCAGGAGCTGTCACTGCCGGCGGACACTGAGGTCGCACCGGGGCTGCCGCTGCCGGCCGTGCCGCCGGAGAGGTAAGGTCGGCGGGCTTTGACGCCGGGCCGGACGGCTGTTACACTGGCGGCATTCTGCCCCGGCAGACACGTTTCCCAACTGAGAGTCTCAGCAACTCCCAATGACGGAGGCCACCCATGGCCGATTTGCAGGCGCTGGCAGAAGCGCTGATCAAGGGCGACCGTGATACGGTTGTCGAACACGTGCAGGAAGCGCTGGACGAGGGCATCGACGCGGAGAAGATCCTCGACGATGGCCTCGTCGCCGGCATGGACGTCGTGGGTCGCAAGTTCAAGAACAACGAGTTCTACGTGCCCGAGGTGCTGATCGCCGCCCGCGCCATGCACGCCGGGATGGAGATCCTGGAGCCGCTGCTCAGCGAGAGCGGCGCCAAG
>JASFTU010000380.1:0-3611 GCA_050050635.1 Candidatus Brocadiaceae bacterium | reverse complement strand
CGGACACCATCGGCGCGCTGGGCAACGACATGATCCGCACGCCGAACCTGGACCGATTGGCGCGCGACGGCACGGCTTTCCGTCGCAACTACACCGTCTGTCCGGTCTGTGGGCCGACGCGCCACGCGCTGTCCACCGGCATACCCCCCCACGCCGGCCTGATGACGGACAACTTCGGCGGACCGAAGATGGACGTGCCCGACTTTGCCACGATGCTCCACGACGCCGGCTACCAGACCGCCGGGTACGGCAAGCCCTACGAGGCCTTTGGCCGTGCCAAGACGCATACCCCGCCGGGAGTGCCGTCCTCGCTGGACGCCTTCGACGAGTTCCTCACCACCGCGGAGGACTACAAGCCCTGGTTTGCGGAGCAGGGCCTCGACTGGGTGGAGGCGCCGCGCAGCGTCGGAACGGAGTACTACTACGTCCCCCAGGCCATGCGCTATCCGGAACGCTACTGCCTGACGCACTGGATCGCCGACAACAGCATACGGTTCCTCGGGCAGCGTGACGGCAGCCGGCCCTTCCTGCTGTGCACGCATTTCGGCGCGCCGCACCCCGGCTGGGAACTCCCCTATCCGTGGAATTACCTCTACCGGCCCGACCAGATGGATCACCCTCTGCGGCCGGCCAACTACCGCAACTACCAGTGCCGCGCCAACCGCTTCCAGAACCGCTATAAGTGGATGGAAGAGGCCTGCGAGGGCGACGACATGCTGCTGCGCCGCATCCGCGCCGCCTACTACGGTACGGTCTCCTACATCGACTACCAGATCGGCCGGATACTGCAGGCACTCGCGGACGAGATCGACAACACGCTGGTCCTCTTCACCTCCGATCACGGTGAGATGCTGGGCGACTACGGCTGCGTGGGCAAGCGCTGCATGCTGGAGGCGGCGGTGCGCGTGCCGCTGATCGCCCGGCTTCCCGGCTTCATGCCCGAAGGCCGGGAGTGCCGGGGGGCCGCCGGCTCTCTGGACATCATGCCGACCGTGCTCGAGGCGGCGGGCCTGGACTGCCCCGACCTGCCGGAGTCCCGTTCCCTCCGCGAAGTGGCCGACCTGGAGCCGGGAGAGCGCATCGTCTTCAGCCAGTTCAGCCGGTCCTGGAACGGGCAGTACTTCGCCGCCGACGGGGAGCGCTGTTACTGGTACTCGGCCGCCGACAAGCGGGAGTGGCACTTCGCCGTCGGCGACGAAGTGGCCCAGGGACCCATACTGGAAGAGGACGAACGCGGCCGGGAGCTGCGCGCCGCGTTGATAGAGCGGCACCGGGGCGACCTCTACTCCGACGCCATCGAGGACGGCGACTGGAAAGATCATGACGTGCCGGCCAACCGGCAGCACCGCCACCCCGACTACGGGCTGCTGTTCGTGGAAGACGCCGAGAAGATCCAGGCCGATGTCGATGCGCTTGGGCCGGGCTACTGCCGGAAGGTCACCGGCCTGGCCCGGGGACATCTGATGGCCGAGCACATGGTGGTGCCCACCGAAGAAGAGTGGGAGGAGATGGGTTACAAGGCGCCCTGGCTGTGAGTACAGCCAAAGCATTGCGCGCCGCAGAACGGCAAACGGACGGGAATAGGACATGAAGGCACTGCAGGCGGAGCAGAATCGGGTCGCCGAATGGGCGCTGACGACGCGGCGCGACTACGCAGACCCATCGGAACTGGAGCTAACCGCGGTCGTGACCGATCCGGAAGGCGCCGAGCACCGCGTGCCGGCATTCTGGACGGGAGGGGGCACCTGGCGGGTCCGCTACTCCTCGCCCCTGGTTGGCCCGCATCCCTTCCGAATGGCGTGCTCCGACGAGGATAACCGCGACCTGCACGGGCGAGAGGGTGAGATCGTCGTCAGCGCCTATTCGGGGGCCAATCCCCTGTTCGGGCACGGGCCGATCCAGGTCTCAGAAGACAATCGGCACTTCGAGCACGCCGACGGGACGCCGTTCTTCTGGCTGGGTGATACGTGGTGGATGGGGTTGTGTGGGCGACTGCGGTGGCCGGAGGAATTCGAGAGACTGACCGCCGACCGCCTCGGGAAGGGCTTCACCGTTGTGCAACTCGCGGCCGGGCTCTACCCGGACATGCCACCGTTTGACCAGCGCGGTGCCAACGAGGCCGGCTTCCCCTGGGACGAGGAATACCGAACGGTCAATCCCTCCTACTTCGAAATGGCCGACCGCCGCATCCAGTATCTGGTCGAGAAGAGCCTGGTGCCCTGCATCTTGGGCTGCTGGGGTCAATACCTCCACCACGCGGGGGTAGAAGGTGTGAAGAGACACTGGCGCTACCTCGTGGCCCGCTACGGGGCGTACCCCGTGGTGTGGTGCATCGGCGGAGAAGTGATGGACGCCGCCAAGGCGCGGATGAGAGCCCTGCGACAGCAAGCATCCGTCGAGGCCGCATCAGCCCCGGAGGGCGGGTTGGATAAGGAGTACCGGCGCTGGGCTAAGAATGGCTGGAGCGAGGTGACGCGCTACGTCCGTTCTATCGACCCCTTCGGCCGCGCTATGACCATCCACCCCACGACGATGAGATGCTCGCAGGCGATGTTGAACGACCCCTGCGCACTCGATTTCAGCATGATCTTGGGCGGCCACAGCGGTTGGCACAGCCTGAGGCAGATGGCGGAAGTCTTCCGGAAGGTCATGCGGGAGGAGGCCCGAATGCCACTGCTCATCGGCGAAGCCTGCTATGAAGGCATCGCGGGAGACTGCGGGCCGGACGTGCAGCGTTTTGCTTTCTGGTCGAGCATGCTCAGCGGCGCTGCCGGCCACACTTACGGTGCCAACGGCATCTGGCAAGTAAACCGGCGGCAGGAGCCCTTTGGCGCTTCGCCCAGCGGGCTGAACTGGGGCACTACCCCGTGGGAAGAGGCCATGGATTACCGGGGAAGCCGTCACATGCTGCTGGCCAGGGAACTGCTCGAACGCTACGAGTGGTGGCGATTCGAGCCCCATTCGGATTGGATCGAGCCGCACGCCGGCCCGGGGAGCCCGGAGTCGGCCTACGCGGCCGGTATCCCCCGCCGGGTGAGGGTCTTCTACCTTCCGCACGCTTACACCTTTACCCCTCACCTGGGCGGCTCGCACCGGCGGTTGACGAACCTGGAGCAGGACGTAATCTACGGCGCCTACGCCTACATACCGTCCACCGGAGATGAATACGAGTTGGGCGAGCGCCGCGCGGACTCGAACGGGGAGGCGCCCATATGGACGGCATGCCCGCCCGTGTTCGCCGACATGGTCCTGGTCCTCGAGGCGAAGGGGGGACAGTAGCCGGGTGGAAAACGCAGATGGGAAGGAAGGGACGACATGAGAATCGTCGCGCTGCTCCCGATTGCTCTTCTGATGGCGTTCGCGCCGCTCACGGCTGGCGCGGAGGACTACTCCTGGCAGAAGCCCCACGCGAAGGTGATCGAGACCGGCGACCTGGAGTGGGCACCACAGCCCTTCGTGTTCGAGGCCGGGGAATCGGTGCGCTACATCGACTACGAGGACGGAGACGACGCCAACGACGGGCTGACGAAGGAGACGCCCTGGAAGCACCATCCCTGGGACCCGGCCGCCGGCGGCCGGGGCCCCCCAGGCGGGGGGGCCGACCCCGACGT
>JASFTU010000379.1:0-3620 GCA_050050635.1 Candidatus Brocadiaceae bacterium | reverse complement strand
AGCTTCCCCTCCTCTCCGAGCGCGGACGTCACCTGGTCCATGATGCCGCACGGGGCCCCGACGACGTGGTTCTCGACCTTCTGTGCGAGTTCGGCAAAGCGGGGGCCGGGCAGCTCGACCCCGAAGTGCGAGCAGACGGCAAACAACGCCGCCACTTCGAGCGCCGCGCTGCTGGCCACTCCGACTCCAATGGGGATGTCGCTCCACAGGAGGAACGCGCCGCCGGAACCCAGCTCCCGCATGCCCTCCCTGTCCAGCACGGCCAGGGTTCCCACCAGGTAGGCGGCCCACGCCCGGTCGGGCTGCCGGGCAAGGATGCTGCGCAGTTCCGGGTACGCCTTCAGAGCTTCGGTGCCGTCACGCAGTGTGGCCAGTTCGACGGACGCCTCCGCGGGCCTGGCAGCCTCCTCCAGCGTAGCGCTCCGGGCGCGCAGAACGCTCCCCTGTTGCGGCTGGAAAGCGACGACGGCGGCCCGGCCCAAGGGGGCTTCGAACACCACGGAACCGCTGTAGTCCGCAATGCCCCCCATGCAGTCGATGCGCGCCGGGGCGCGGGCGACGGTGATGGGCTCCCCGAGGTCAAACAGCTCCGGACCCCGCTCGCGGAGGTATGCCTCGAAGGGGGCGAGCAATCGGTCCTCCGGCCGATCCTCACATGCTTTTACCAGTTTCATCTTCGTGATGGGCGTGCGGATCTGGGGGCCGTCAGTTGCCGTTCGGCCCGAGTTGACCGTGCTCCGCGAAGCTGTAGTAGTCTGTGGATCCGACGATGAGATGGTCGAGCACGGAGATGCCGACCAGGTTGCCCGCCTCGCACAGACGGGCGGTCAACCGGCGGTCCTGCGGGCTGGGCTCGGGATCGCCGCTGGGGTGGTTGTGGACGAAGATGACCTTCGCCGCACTCTCGCTGATGGCGCCTCGGAATACCTCCCTGGGGTGGACGACGCTCTCGTTGAGGGAACCGACGGCTATCCTTTCCTCCCTGATGAGATGATTCTTGGTGTCGAGCATGAGAGTGAAGAAATGCTCCCTCTTCAGGCCCGCGAGCTTCTCGCTCATGTACGTGAAGACCCTCTCGCTCCCGGTGATGGGCGTCCCGGAGGGCAGCTTCCGGGAGGCGTAGCGCCGCGCAATGGTGAGGGCGGCCTTGATTCTGGCGGCTTTGGCCGGGCCGATGCCATGGACGCGGGCGAGCTCACCAGGGGTGCACTGCGCCATGGCCCGGAAGTTGCCGAACTCGTGCAGCAGGCGTCCGGCAAGGTCCAGGGCAGTGGCTTTGGGGGAGCCGCCGCCGATGATCAGCGCCAACAGCTCGCGGTCACTCAGCTTCTCCGAGCCCACGTCCAGCAGTCGCTCCCGTGGGCGCTCTGACTCCGGCAGTTCCTTGATGGTGAGCAGCCGCTCCGGGTACTCGCAATGCTCCCGGACGGGGCACTGCGTGCAGCGCGGGGTGGTCCCGCAGGGGCCGCGGGGGGACTCCTCCGAGCAGAACTCGACCAGGTCGGCGCAAACCGTTTCCTCGCTCACGCCGGTCTCCTCTGCCATGCGCGCCACGACCTTCCGGACGGCGGGCGCGGCCCGCGCATCGGACCAGCTCTTCGGGAACGCGCCCAGCCGACGGCACAATTCGATGAGCCGCGCCGGATCTTCGTCGGACTGCCCCTGCTCTCGGGCCCGAGACGTGCCCCTCAGAGCGCGGTATATGCTTCCGTAGGGCTTCTCTGCTGGTTCCGGGGAGGCATCTGCCATCACTCGCCTCGAAAGGCCTCGACAGCACTGAGCGGCTGGCGGTCCAGGTCCACCTGACGCCAGCCGGGTCGCTGGGCGGGCTGGAACGCCTGCGCGGGGATCGGTTTGTTCAGCGTGGGGTCCCCGAGGCGCAACTCCACCGTGGTCCCGTGCAGTGGACGGTCAACCACGAACCTGTGCGGGAACAGGATTCCACCGACCGGCGAGTAGTCGTTGAGCCGCACTTCCGTGACCGTTCGCCCCAGCACATCGTAGCGGCGGATGGTAGTGACCGCAACCTCCCTGCGGTCCACCAGCACTTCCACGTACGGCCGGTCGAGGGCCCGCACGTCGAACCGATAGTCCCCCTGTTCGACCGTCATGGTCGTGGACGACCAGGTCAGACCCAGACCGTCCGGACCTTCCAGCATGCGGCGGACCTCGCCGGGGCGGATCAGGTGGGGCAGCTTACCGTAGGCCGGCGGCCCGCCGGTGACCACCTCGCGCGTCTCGGGCAGGGCGAGCCAGAACCATGCGCCGACGGCCTTCAGGGAGAATATCTCTCTGCCGATCTTCTCGGCGCGCATCCAGAGCGCCGGAATCCCCGCGTCGAAGGCGATGTGCCCGCCCAGGGTCGGGCCGCGATGCTCCCCGCCCTCACGGCTCACCGTCATCACAAGGGCGATGTCCGCATCCACCAACGTCTGGAACTGCTCGGCCCTTTCGTGCAGGACCGATACGATCTCCTCCCGGTCGAGGGGAGGACGCACGGCGGGGCGGAGGAGCGAACACCCGGCGCCGCCCGAGACGACCATGAGTGTGAGCACCAGAAGCGTGGCGCGCAGGTGACACGAGATGCGCGCGCCTGGTCCCGCACGGTTCCCGCCTCGGGTGCCAATCATGGGTGGGCCTGCCCACCGGAGCATCAGGACTCTACCTCGAGCGCCGAGACGTGCTGGTCCTTGCGGCTGTAGATCTCGGCTATGCGCTGCTGGAAATCCTCGGTTCCCTTCAGCGCCTCAACGAAGACGTCCACCACCCCGGGGGCGAACTGGGTGCCGCTGCCGGTGGTCAGTTCCTCGAGTATGCGCTCTCTCGGGAGCGCTTCCTTATAGGGCCTGTCGGAAGCCATCGAATCGAAGGCGTCGGCCAGGGCCAGCACCCGCGCCAGCGGGGGAATGTCCTCACCGACCAGGCCGTCCGGGTAGCCGGTCCCATCCCACCACTCGTGGTGATGGCGGACGGCCTCGGCGATGGCCTCTGCGTTCTCGATATCCTTCAGGATGTTGGCGCCGGCTTCGGGGTGTTCCTTTATCGCCTCGTACTCGGACTCGCTCAGCCTTGCCGGCTTCTGGAGGATGCCCGGTTCCACCTTCAGTTTCCCGACGTCGTGGAGCAGGCCGGCGATCTCGAGGTTGCGCCTTTCGGACTTGTCCAGCTCGCACAGGTCGCCTACCAGCAGTGCCACGGCTGTCACGCGCTCGCTGTGGCCGTAGGTGTACTCGTCTTTCACCTCCACGAGGTTGATGACGGTGCGGATGGCGTCACCGAACAGCGACTCCACCTGACGTGCGAGCTGGGCCCTGCGTATGGCGATGCCGGCCTGGTTGGCGATGGCCGTCAGCACTTTTAGGTCCCTCTCGGTGAACTGCTCCGAGCCCAGTACGCGGTCGGCATAGATAACGCCGACCGGCCCCTCGTTGTCGCACATCGGCACGCACATGATGCTCTGTATCTGCTGTGCGACGATGCTCTCGCTGAGGTTGTCGAGGCTGGTGGGATCAGACATCAGGATGGAGTAGCCGCCCTCGTAGCATTCGGCGATGATGCTGCGGCTGAAGGTGTTCCTGGCGGAGGGGGGGACGGTGTCTTTGTTCCGTCCCACCAGCGGC
>JASFTU010000378.1:0-3629 GCA_050050635.1 Candidatus Brocadiaceae bacterium | reverse complement strand
CCGGCGTCGTGGTAGAGAACGCGGCCCAGGCGGCGCAGCAGCTCGACCGTCTGGTCGAGCGCGGGGAGAAGGCCATCATCATCACTACCGAGCAGGTGGCCAACTCCGTGCGGGAGAAGGTGAACGAGATCCGCTTCGGCGGCGCCTTCCCCCTGATCGTGGAGGTCCCCGGGCCGGGTGGCCCGAGCGAAGAGAGCCCCTCGCTGATGAGGATGATCCGCGAGGCGGTCGGCATAAAGTTCTGACACAGTCGGCGGGCACTTATGAGTGACGAAGAGCAAGACCTGGAACAGGAAATCCGGGCGGACGCGGAGAAGCGCGCCGAACGAATCGAGAAGCGCGCCCGTCGGAAGGCGGAGGAGATCCTGGACCAGGCGCGGGAGACGGCGGAGCAGATCCACCAGCGCCACCACACAGAGGCCGAGGAGCGCGCCCGGAAGGAGCACGGCAGGATCCGGGCACGCACACAACAGGACCTCCAGGGCCTCCGCCGGGAAGCCGCCGAGAAGATGCTGCGCCAGCTCCGCACGCGCGCCATGGACAGTTTGGGCGGGCTCTCCGACCAGGACAGCTACGGCCGCGTGCTGCTCCGCCTCGCCCTCGAAGCGCTGGAACAGATGACGGGCAGCGAGTTCGAGCTGGTGCTCCGCGACGGCGACCGCCAGGACCATGGAGCGGCGCTTGTGGAGCAGTTGTCGGCCGAAGCCCGTGACGGACTCGGGCGGGTAATCGACATCAGGATCGCGGAGGAAAACCTCGACGGCTCGGGCGGCCTGATCGTCCGCGACACGGCGGGGCGGCAGGTCGCCGACCAGACCTTTGAAGCCCGCGTGGACCGGTTGTGGGACCAGATCCGCCAGGAGCTTATGGACATGCTACCTCCGCTATCCGGAGAGCAAGGATGAGCGACGGCCCCGAACAGGCGGGAACGGTCATCAGCGTCAGCGGACCGATCATCCGGGCAGAAGGGCTGCAGAACGCCGGTGCGTTCGAAGTCGTGCGGGTGGGGCCCGAGGGACTGATCGGTGAAGTGCTGAAGCTGACCGGCGACGTGGCAACGATCCAGGTCTACGAGTACACCGGGGGACTGCGACCCGGCGCGCAGGTGCGGGCCACCGGCGGACCGCTCTCGGTCACGCTCGCGCCGGGTCTGCTGGGCACAATCTGCGACGGCCTTCAGCGACCCCTGCGCGTGCTGGCTGAACGGGACGGCGCGTTCCTGCAGGTCGGCGCCTCGGCCGACCCGGTGGACCGGGCGAGGGAATGGACCTTCCACCCTCGGGCCGAGAAGGGCGAGCGGCTGCGTGAGGGACGGGTCTTCGGGGTCGTCAGTGAGACGCCCGCCATCGAGCACCGGCTGCTGGTGCCGCCCGGGGTGGAGGGGGAGGTCGCCCGGATACAGTCCCAGGGCCAGTACCCGCTGTCCGAGACCGTCTGCGTGCTGGAGGACCAGGACGGGCGGCGCGAGCTGACGATGGCGCAGCGATGGCCGGTCCGGCAGCCCCGTCCCTTCGCCCGCCGGCGGACCAGCTCCGAGGTCCTGGTGACCGGCCAGCGAGTCATAGACTCCCTGTTCCCCATCGCCCGGGGCGGCGCGGCGGCGGTGCCGGGCGACTTCGGCACCGGAAAAACCGTCCTGCAGCAGCAGTTCGCAAAGTGGAGCGACGCCGACATCGTCATCTACGTGGGCTGCGGGGAACGCGGCAACGAGATGACGGACGTGCTGCGCACGCTCCCTGAACTGGAAGACCCCCGGACGGGACGCACGCTGATGGAACGCACCGTCCTCGTGGCGAACACGTCCAATATGCCCGTGGCGGCGCGCGAGGTCTCCATCTATACGGGCATCACGCTGGCGGAATACTACCGCGACATGGGCTATGCGGTGGCCCTGATGGCGGACTCGACGAGTCGATGGGCGGAGGCCCTGCGCGAGGCGAGCAGCAGGCTGGAGGAGATGCCGGCCGAAGAGGGCCACCCCGCTTACCTGGCCGCCCGGCTGGCCGCCTTCTATGAGAGGGCGGGGCAGGTGGAGACGCTCGGCGGCGAGCAGGGCAGCGTCACGGTCATCGGCTCGGTCAGCCCCCCGGGCGGCGACTTCAGCGAACCGGTCACCCAGCACACCACGCGCTTCACGCGTTGCTTCTGGGCCCTGGACCGGGAACTGGCGCACGCCCGCCACTACCCGGCCGTCGGCTGGCTGGAAAGCTACAGCGAGTACCTCGACGAAGTGGCATCCTGGTGGCGCAGACGCAACCCCGACTGGGAGGACCAGCGGGAGGAGATGATCAACCTGCTCTCGGAGGAAGATGAGCTGCAGGAGATCGTCAAGCTGGTCGGGCGCGACGTGCTGCCCGACGCCCAGCGCCTGGTGCTGCTGGTGGCGGACCTCTTCAAGACGGGCTTCCTCCAGCAGGACGCCACCGACCCGGTGGACACGTACTGCCCCCCGGACAGGCAGGTGAGGCTGCTGCGGGCCTTCGTCAGCTTCCACCGCAGGGCACGGAAGATCATCCAGCAGGGAGCGCCGATCGCACAGGTGCGCGACCTGGAGGTAGTCCAGGAGATGCGCAGAGCGAAGGTCGTCCAGGACGATGAGGAGCTGGATGCGCTCCTCGACCGGCTGGATGACGCACTCGATCAACTGGAGCGGCAGTACGGATGATAGAGGATAAGCCGGTACAGTACGTGGGCGTGGAGCGGGTGGACGACCCCCTGCTGTACGTGTCCGGCCTGCCGGGCGTGGGCTACGACGAGACGGTGGAGGTGGTCGGACCGGAGGGACAGACGCGACGGGGAACCGTCCTGGAGGTTGACGGTGACAGAGCGGTCGTGCAGGTGCTGGGTGGCACCTCGGGGCTGAGCAGCGCGCAGACGCGGCTGCGCTTCCTGGGGAAACCTTTCAGCCTCAGGGTGACGGAGGACATGCTGGGGCGCGTCTTCGACGGCCTGGGGCGGCCGATCGACGGGGGCCTGCCGCCTCTGGGCGGCCAGGTGCGGAACGCGGTCGGACTGCCCATCAACCCGGCCGCACGTGCCTACCCCACCGATTTCATCCAGACCGGTGTGAGCATCATCGACGGTTCGAACAGCCTCATCCGCGGGCAGAAGCTGCCCATCTTCAGCGGAAGCGGCATGCCCCACCAGCGGCTGGCCGCGCAGATCGTGCGCCAGGCGACGCTTCCGGGACAGGAGGAGTCCTTCGCCATCGTGCTGGCCGGCATGGGGATCAAGAACGACGAGGCCAACTTCTTCCGGGACAGCTTCGAGGCGGCCGGCGTGCTGGGGAAGGTGGCGCTGTTTCTCAGCCCGGCCGACTCGCCGAGCGTGGAGCGGATGCTCACCCCCGCCTGCGCTCTGACTCTGGCCGAATACCTCGCGTTCGAGAAAGACATGCACGTGCTGGTGCTGCTGACGGACATGACCAACTACTGCGACGCACTGCGCGAGATCAGCAGCGCGCGCGACGAGATACCGGCCCGCAAGGGCTATCCCGGCCACCTCTACAGCGACCTGGCGGCCCTCTACGAGCGCGCCGGGAGAGTGAAGGGCTCCGAGGGCTCCATCACCCAGATGCCGATCCTGACCATGCCCTCCGACGACATCAGCCATCCCGTCCCCGACCTGAC
>JASFTU010000377.1:0-3635 GCA_050050635.1 Candidatus Brocadiaceae bacterium | reverse complement strand
CCGCGGTGGTCCTCCATGGCCCTTCCGGGCCGCCCTGTGAGCTCGGCCAAGCCGACCTCTCAATGAAGATGGTCGCCACGACAGCCCTACGGCGGCCTGGTGAGCTGAGTCTCCAAAGCAGAAGCGTGGTCCTGAGGGCCCGTGGGAGCATGGGCGTAGGAATCGAGCGAGGCGGCCCCGGAGCTCATGAAGAACTCACTGATCGTGTTCTCGTTGCTTCTTCCTCTGGATGGCCTGGCCGAGCAGCTCCCTGCGGTCTTTGGCGAGGGGGGACAGATCAAGATGCTCTACGACCGCAGGCAGCGTCCCCAGTCCGTCTATCTGAACGGCAAGGTCCACATTGTCTTCAACGCGGGAGCAGAGGCGGGGGCGCCGGCCAAGTCTCCCACCAAACCTATGGCTGTCACCTATGATCCCATCACTCGGGAGTTCTCTGAAATCGTGACGCTCGGACCGGGAGATAGGGATCACCACTATGGCCCTGTCATATGGGCCGATGGGGACGATCGCCTGCATGTCCTTTTCGGCTGCCACAGGACCCCGGGCACACACCTGATCGCCCGGCAACCCGGGAGCATTGGAACCGGTCCGGATTCGTGGGAGACGGGTCCGCAGATCGCTGCGGGAATATCCTACCCCACGGTCTTCCGCATCCACGGCGACAGGGAACTGCTGTACTACCGCACGGACGGGCATCCCAGCTCGTGGACATACCGCATTTCGGAAGGCGGCGGGAAGACCTGGACCGCCCCGGCCACGGATGTCACCGATATGGACATCCGCGGCAGAACCGAATGGTCATCGTACCAGACGGTACTGCCCAGCAAGGACGGCCGGACTCTGCATGTCGCTTTCATCTCCTATGACGACTGCAAGTCCAACGACCCGAAGAGGCTCTACAATCCGCGGTACGAGCAGCCGGTCGGAAACGGCTGGAAGTACAACCTCTACTGCGTCAAGGTCGACTTGCAGACCGGTGTAGTAAGCAACTTCGAGGGCGATCGCATGAGGACGCCCATTGACGTCGACCAGGCCGATGCCAAGTGCCGGATCTGGGATACGGAGTGGCGCGGAGCGGGTGTGCCGCCCACGATTATGCTCGACGAGAACGGGGATCCGGCTTTCCTTCATGTGCTTTCAGAGGACACGCTACAGAACCACCGGTACTACTATGTGAGGCGCGAAGGCGGAGAATGGAAGCAGACGGCTATCACCCGATCCAATCACCAATGGAATAGCTGCCATCTGGCCGCAGACGATAGTGGAACACTGCACGCCTATCTGATTGTCGGCGACGGATACCTCGACACAGGCGGCTACATGGATAAGCACGGCGGAGGCGCCGTCCAGGAATGGACCTCTTCGGACAAGGGAAACACATGGCAGAAGGCGCGGGACCTGACGCCCGACAGGTCAGTGTATCCGGACTGGAGATACAACAACGTTCAGCCTGTCACCAGACCCGATGGGAGCGCCGTGGACGGGATGCTCCTATTCTACGGCTGGGAAGGCCGGAACGCGCCCGAGGCGAGAGCGTTCCTACTACACGAAGACCCTGGCCTCTGATTCCCCGGCCCCCCTGGCACTGTCGTGGGTCCATGGCAAGGCTGGCAGAAGCAGGAGCTTCGACGCGAGAAGGACTCCGCCGACGCGGGGTAGGGCGGACCCATCCGGAGGCAGTACTCGTGCCGGAGACGCCCACGCCCATACGCGTCCTCTTCCTGTGCACCGGGAACTCCGCCCGCAGTCAGATGGCGGAGGGCATTCTGCGACTGCTCGGTGGCGACCGTGTTGAGGCCTTCAGCGCCGGCACGGACCCCGCGGACGAGGTCCATCCCCTCGCCATCGCCACCATGGCGGAGCGCCGCATCGACATCTCCCAGCATCGCCCCAAGCCCTTGTCCGAGTTTGAGGGGCAGCGCTTCGACCTCCTCGTCAGCGTGTGCGACGGCGCCAGGCAGGCCTGCCCCGTCTACGAGGGCGCCGAGAAGCGCCTCCACTGGCCGCTGGCCGACCCGGCCATCGCCACCGGCACCGAGCAGCACCGCCTCGGCGCCTTCCGCCGCACGGCCGACGAGCTGGGCGAGCACATCCGCGGGCTCCTGCGGTCGCTGTAGGGCGCCGAGGACATCCCAGTTCTGGCGCACTTGCCGCGGCCTCGTGGCGTGCCAACGGCAGCAACCCGGGGCCCACCTTGACACGACGCCAAGGACGGCATAGGGTCCTGACCGGCACCAGCACCGCACGCAGTGCGATCGAGTGGTGCGAACATGCAAACGAGGCTCATCGTCTCAGTCCCCATCCTCACGGCGCTTCTGTGCCTGGCCTGCGTCTCAGACGCGCAGGACGTCGCCGCCCCACCGCGGGTGGAGTTGATCCTCTGCGTCGGTCACCGGGGCGATGTGAACTCAGTCGCCTTCAGCCCGGACGGCCGCACGCTGGCGTCGGGGAGCGAAGACCGAACGGTGAAGTTGTGGGACGCCCGGACCGGCGACCTGCTCCGCAGCCTCACGGGCCACGAGGGAGACGTGACCTGCGTCGCCTTCAGCCCCGACGGCGCCACACTTGCCTCGGGCGGAGAGGACGAGATGGTGATCCTGTGGGACGGGCAGGCAGGCCAGCAGCTTCGCGCGCTGGACACGGACAGCGACGTCAACGCCGTCGCCTTCAGCCCCGATGGGAAGGTGCTCGCCGCCGGGACCAACGACGAAGAGGTGATTCTGTGGGATCCGCAGACCGGCCGGGAGATTCTCAGGGTCACCGGGCACGACGGGGATGTCGAATGGGTGGGTTTCAGGCCCGGTGGCGCTATGCTGGCGTCGGCGACCGATGAGCTCGTCATTCTGTCGGAGGCGATGACGGGGCGGGAGGTGCTCAGGCTCGAAGGCGACGGCGGCGTCAATTGCGCTGCCTTCAGCCCGGACGGCAGCACACTGGCCGCCGGAGGCGATGACGGGGTCTTTGTCCTGTGGGACGTGGAGACGGGCCAGCCGATTGTGACATTGCGCGAGCAGGATGACGATCTGGACTGCGTGGCCTTCAGCCCCGATGGCGCTGTGCTCGCCATGGGGAGCAACGAGAACGTGATCCTGGCAGACCCTCAGAGCGGACTGCCGATCATCACCATCGAACCCGGTGACGAGAGCGTAGACTGCACTGCCTTCAGCCCGGATGGCGCCACACTGGCCGCAGGGCTGGAGCGAGGCAGCATCGTGCTGTGCGATGCGCAGTTGGGCCAGGTAGTGCGCCGCATCGAGGGAGCCGACCTGGAGGTCAACTCCGTGTGCTTCAGCCCCGATGGCCGCTACATAGCGTCGGCCGAGGAGGACGCCGCCGGCGTGCTCCTGTGGGATGCCCAGACCGGCCGTCTCGCCGGGGAGCTGATCGGACACGATGACGATGTGTACTGCGTCGCCTTCAGCCCGGACGGGGAGCTTGTCGTATCCGGGGGCGACGACGAGACGGCCATCATCTGGCAGGCGACAACGGGCAAGCTGCTGCGGCGGCTGGAGTGCGAGGGCGATGTGGATTGGGTTGCCTTCAGTCCGGACGGTGCCGTGCTGGCCACGGAAGCTGACGACGAGGTCATCCTGTGGGACGTACAGACGGGCCAGCGACTGCACACTTTCGAGGCC
>JASFTU010000376.1:0-3637 GCA_050050635.1 Candidatus Brocadiaceae bacterium | reverse complement strand
CGCCGCGCGCGGCGCCGACGACCGGGGCCTCCCTCCGGCGTCCACGTTCCTCTACGTCTTCGAGGGCACCAACGCTCCCCCCGGACGGGAGGTCCCCCCGGGCACCGTCCTCTCCGAGGAGGACTGAAGGGCTACGGCGGGCTCGGGCTGAGCGCTGGCGACGGGGAGCGCGCCTCGGGGTGTCGTCCGCTCGGGGCACTATCCGGACGCAGAAGCTGGGCTCTCTGCTGCCGCTTTCGACCGTTCCCGGGGTCGCCTTCCCCGCCTGGAGGCGCAGCGCAGGGGGGGCACTCCGAGGACGCTCCCTCTTGACGTCGTGGTGCGGCTACTGCTTCTCCAGCGCGCCGGCGTCGCGGCGGCCGACGGGTTCGTTGCCGGCGAAGTCCCTCAGGAACGGGCCGTCGAACTGCCAGGCGTACAGCTCCTCGATGGTGGTCTCCGCGTCGGCCAGGGACCCCAGGCTGACGCGGGCGAAGTCGATGGTGCCGGCCAGACAGCCGCCCTGCGGCGTGCCGCCGACGTAGAAGTCGGCCGCGTTCGAGAGCGACGCCGTGCCCGGGCCGGCGCCTGCGGCGTCCGCTTTGCCGTCCACGTAGATCGTCATGCGGCCACTATCGCGGTCGGCCTCGGCCAGCACGTGGTGCCAGGCGCCGTCGGTGACCGAGGTCCTCCCGGTGACCGACACGTCCCTGCCGCCGGCCCGGGCGGTGAAGGTGACGGCGCCGTCCACCGCCAGCGCATAGCCGGCCTGCGGGCCCATCTTCTGGATCAGCACGGCCTCCCCCGCCCCCGGCTCCGTCCTGAAGTAGATCTCGAGGATGAAGCTGCAGTCGCGCACGTCCACCGTCTGCAGCTGGACCGGCTGGTCGGCTCCCGGCGGCTGCTTGTTCAGGGCCTCCTCCGAGACGAAGGCGTACTGATCGCGACCGTTGAGCTTGAGTGCGCCGGCGATCCAGTCCTCCAGGTCCCCCTGCACGTAGTCGCGCTCGGTCACGTTGACGACCTTCAGCGGATACTGGGGCATCGCGTGGTAGCCGCCCCGGCCGCCGTAGTAGTCCCGCATGTACCAGTGCTCGTCCGGGATGAGGGTGACGTCGCCGCCGACGTGGTAGAAGTTCCACTCGCCGACCATGCGCGCCAGGCCCCAGGGCACGAAGTACTGCACCCCCTGGTCGATGGCGGCCGAGCCGTCGGCCAGCCGCATGTCGCGGTTGGCCGGGTCGCGCAACGGCTGAGTCTCGGCCTTCAGGCCAAGGGTCGGGTCGAGCGCCTGCTGTCGGGCCAACGCCTGCCGGAAGGACTCGAAGTCCTCATATCCCCTGCCGCTCACCTCGAAGACGCCGAACATCTCTCCGATGTCGTAGAAGACGTTGTGCCCGTAGGCCATCAGCTCGTGCGGGTACTCCTCCTCGTGCTGGGCCGCCGTGTCTTCCTTCAGCCGGCCGTGCCTGAAGACCATGCTGCTGATGTCGGACCAGATGTTGCCCACGAAGCGGTGGTGGCCGCCGGCCGGGGACCAGTCGTTCCCCTTGGAGAACCGGTAGATGGTATTGTTGATGTAGGAGTTGTGGATAGTGGTGGTGGCCTCGTTGATCGCGGCGGGGTGGCAGTACTTGCTGTCCCTGTCGTTGTCCAGGCCCCACAGGATGTTGTTGAAGTCGTAGTTCTTGTGGCCGCCGTCGTGGTAGAAGGCGTAGCCCAGACGGGCGTTGTAGGGCTTGCCGGCGGCCCAGTTCCAGTAGCCGTTCGGGTTGGCCGAGATGTTGCTGTAGAGGTAGAAGGGCCCTCCCTGCCACGTTTCGATGCCGCCCCAATCGTTGGTCGACAGCAGCGTCTGCTCGGCCTTGTTGTGGTGGACCAGGTAGCGCGCCAGCGGCACGTCACCGGCTGCGCCGCTGCCCTTGCCGCCGAACAGGAAGATGCCGGCTCCGTACGTGCGCAGCAGCATGTTGCCGGCCACCTCCATGGTCGTGGGGAACTGCACCCTCAGCGCGTGCGCGTCCGACTGGCGGAATGGGCGCAGCCCGATCATGTAGAGGTCGTTGCGCAGGACCCGCACGTCCTCCAGGTGCCCCGGCCCCTCGTGGATGCTGATCGCCGCGTCGTCCGTGTAGCGGATCTGGTTGTCCGCCACCACGACCGAGCCGATGCTGGTGCGGTCGTTGATCGCCTCGATGCGCACGGCCTTGCTGACGTGCTCGAAGCGGCAGTTCCTGATGCGCACGTCGTCGCTGGAGCCCAGCAGGCGCACGCACGCGTTGTCCACTTCCTTGTGCATCCACGGCGCGTAGTGGTAGTCCCACCAGGCGTTGGTGAAGCGGAACGTCAGGCCGCTGATCACGACGTGGCTCAGTCCCGTGGTGTCCACCCGGGCACGGCCCTCCTCGCCGATGATGTCCAGGCGCTTCGGCGAGTTGGCCGATGCCCGGTCCTGGATCAGGTTGTAGTGCCTGGCGGCCTCGATGGTGACGGTGTTGGGGTCCCGATCGCCGGGCAGGCGGACGTGGAGGCGGCCGCCCTCGCCTTGCCTTTCGAACCAGAACTCACCGGGGGCATCCAGGTAGTGGGGCTTGTTCTCCAGGAAGTAGCGGTTGCCCGCGTTGATCTGGCCGCTGTCGGTGAACCATCGGCCCTCGAAGGCGATCGCCTTCTTCTGCGGGAAGAACTTCACCACCGGCGTCGGGAAGGGCGTGCCCATGACGATGGCCCACTCGCTCCACACGATCGCGTCCCGATAGTACTCCGGCTCGCGGGTGAGGTGCTTCGTGTCGATGCCCAGGTGCATCTTCTTGCCGTTCACGGTGGTGGTGCGGTTCTCCTCGACCCACCACTGGGGGTTCTCCCACTCCCACCATTCGCTCTTCACCTCCTCGGGATCGGAGACCTCCCAGTTGGGCGTGCGAGCCAGGGCGGTGCGGGTGACCGTGCCGTCCCCCTCGACCATCCACAGGCGGCGGGGCAGGAAGTTCAGCTCGGCTACCCAGACCTCGTCCGCCTCGGGTATGTCCCCGTGCCGGGCGCCTTTGCGCCAGCCCGTGACGGTCTCGGAGCCGCAGATGACGGCCTCTCCGCGGCCCCAGGACGGGTCGCTGGTGAGGCGGATGGGTCTGCCGGGCCGGCCGGACTCCTTCGCGACGAGCGCGCCGCGATAGACGACGCCGCGCTTGAAGACGTAGGTGTCCACGCCGCGGGCGCCGGCCGCCCGCCCGCGGGCGGCGGGGTCCCACGGGTGGTGCTTCCAGGCGGATTGCCCGGTGGTGCCGTCATCGGCATCGCTGCCGCCTTCGTAGTCGATGTAGCGCACGGAGTCGCCGACCTCGAAGGCGAACGGCTGGGGCGCCCACTCCAGGTCGCCCTGTGGCAGCACCTTCGCGTGCTGCTCCTGCCAGGAGTAATCCGCCGCCTGCACTGCCGCGCTGCCTGCGAAGACGACCAGTGCCAGCCCGCACGCCAACGCCCATCCCATCCGGTTCAGCTTACGCATCGTTCCGACCTCCAGGGAGCAATTCCCGGTTTGTGCCGTCAGCTCCCGCCAGTGTACAGCGGTTATTGGGTGGGCACAACGCGCGGGCAACGGCGGCCGCTCGTCACGCGGGAGTAAAGGGGCGCTGCCACGTCGTCCGGCCGCTCACGGCAC
>JASFTU010000375.1:0-3639 GCA_050050635.1 Candidatus Brocadiaceae bacterium | reverse complement strand
CGGGCCCGCCCGGTGGGGCGGGTCGTGAGCTGGCTGGACGGACGGGCGGCTCCCTACAACGAGGAGCTCAACGCGCAGCTCGGAGGCGAATGGCTGGTGGAGCACATCGGTCACGGGTCGGTCGGGCTGGGCTCGGGCCAGCTTTGCCGGCTGCGCGCAGAAGCGCCGGACCTTCTTCGGCCCCCGGCGGAGGTTGGCTTCGTCGGCGACGTCGTCGTGAGCCGCCTCTGCGGCCGCCGGGCCCACGACGCCACGTCCCTGTCGATTGCCCTTCTGCTCAACCCCTCTCTGGGCGAGGCGGAGCCCGAGTTGCTGGCGCGCCTCGGCGTCGCGCAGGAGCAGCTCCCCGACCTGCTCGGCCCGCGCACGGCGGCGGGAGAACTGCTGCCGGAGGTAGCCGAACGGACCGGGCTCCCGGCCGGCATCCCGGTCTCGGTGGCGGTTCACGACCAGTACGCCGCGGCGCTCGGCTGCGGCGCCGTGCACCCGGGGGACGTGATGTTCGGTGCCGGGACCGCGTGGGTCCTTCTGGCGGTGGCAGAGGAGACCCCCGGGCGGGAGAAGCCGGTCATCCCTCAGGCATTCGCGTGCACCCACCTTGTGGAGGGCCTCTGGGGGCAGATGCTCTCGATGGTCAACGGCGGATCGGCCTTCCGCTGGGCCGTGGACCTGCTGGGCCTGGCCGGGCAGGAGGCTTCTGCAGTCGACGACATGATTGGCTCGACCCCGCCGGGCTCGGGGGGAGTGCGCTTCCGGCCGCTCCTGACGCCGGGCGGGGGAACCGGGCTCGAGTCCGGGGGACGCGGGCGGCTCGACGGACTGAGCCTTTCGACGACGCGGCAACAGGTCCTGCGGGCCGTGGTCGAAGGGCTTGGGATGGAACTGAGGCGCCACGTCGGACTGCTCTCGGACGGGGGGCTGCGCATCGGCCGGCTCATCATGTGCGGCGAGGCCGCATCCAGCAGGGCCACGCCTCCCATCCTCGCGGAGGCGACCGGTTGCCCGTTGGCCTGTGTCACGGAAGGGGCGGTCAGCGCGCTCGGCGCAGCCGTGCTGGCCCGCGGACTGCTGGAAACCGAAGACGACCTGGCATCGCTGGCCGAACAGATGGCGCCCCCCGTTCGGCTCTGTGAGCCCGGCGAACACGTCGGTCTCTACGATCGTATGTTCGAGCGGTACGTACAGTCGCTGCCCCGGGAGGAGGGCGCCTGATGGAACCCGTCCCGCTGCACTACGTCTGGGACTACACGGACGTGGACCGCGCCTTCTGGCGAGAACACCTGGAGGACTGGCTGCCCGAGCGCCTCATAGATGCGCACGTGCACGTGACCGACCCGGAACTCCGCCTCAGACCCGTCACCGAGGAGAAGCGGCGCCAGTACTGGGTCAACGAGGTGAGTGAGCCCATCCCGGCCGAGGACGCCGAGCGGTGTATCCGCACGGTCTTCCCGGGGCGGAACGTCACCTGCGTGGTCCTGCCCAGCCCCAGCCTGGATTACGACCTGGAAGCGCTCAACGAGTACGTCCGCCGGGCGTGCGTGGAGCGCGGCTGGCACGCCCTGTCTCTGCTCGATCCCGGCTGGTCCGCCGACCGGCTCGAAGAGGAGCTGGACCGGCCCGGCGTGCTGGGCGTGAAGCCCTACTACACCCTCATCAGCCCCAGCCGCACCACCCGTGACAGGCACCTGCAGGCGGACATACTGGACTACCTCCCCCACGGGGCGCTGGCGGTGCTGAACGAGCGGGCTGCATGGGTCACGCTCCACGTGCCGAAGGCGGAACGCCTCCCGCATCCGGAGAACATCCGCCAGATCCGCCGGATCCGCCGGCAGTACCCGGACGTCATCCTGGTGATCGCCCACCTGGGCCGCTGCTACACCGAGCCCCACGCCCGGGAGGGCCTGCCGCCGCTGGCCGACGACGCGGGGCTGTACTTCGACATCTCGGCCGTGCTGAACCCGGACGTCCTCCGCCTGGCTCTGGACCTTATCGGGCCGGGCCGCCTGCTGTACGGCACGGACAACCCGGTCTTCTTCATGCGCGGGCGGCGACAGTGGGAGGGACGCCGCTACATCAACCGCACCAGCGGTGACTTCTACTTCAACCGGGGGGAGCACGAGCCGCCGGAGGTCGAGGCCAGCTACACCCTCTACATGTACGAGGCCCTGAAGGCGCTGAAGGACGTCTGCGGCGAGCTGGGACTGGCCCGTTCCGACGTGGAGAACGTGCTGTACGGCAACGCCGAACGGCTGGTCCAGCGGGCCCGAGGAAGCACAGACAGCACCGAAGCATAGCAGGAGAGCGCCATGTCGAACGGAGACGCCCTCGAAGTCGGGCTGGTCGGAGCCGCAGGCCGAGGCGGCTCCTTCCGCCAAGCACTGGAGCTGAACGGCGCCCGCATACACGCCGTGTGCGATATCAACGAGGAAGCCCTCCGGGAATGCGCGAAGAGGCTGGGGGCGAGGGAGGAGTACGCCGACTACGACGAGATGCTGGACCGGTCCGAGCTGGACGCAGTGGTCATCGGCACGCCCATGCCCCTGCACGTGCCGCAGTCCATCAAGGCGCTCCGGCGGGGCCTCCACGTCTTGAGCGAGGTGCCGGCCGGCGTCTCGGTGGAGGAGTGCAAGGAGCTGGTCCTGGCCTGCCGGGCGTCGGACGCCGTCTACATGATGGCGGAGAACTACGCCTACATCCGCTCCAACGTCTTCGTCCGTGAGCTGGCCCGCGCCGGCCTGTTCGGGGAACTCTACTACGCCGAGGGGGAGTACCTGCACGAGCTGAAGGAGCTGAACGAGCAGACCCGGTGGCGCCGCAAGTGGCAGACGGGCATTGATGGGGTCACCTATCCCACCCACAGCCTGGGGCCCATACTCCAGTGGATGGACGGAGACCGAGTGGTCCGGGTCTGCTGCGAGGGCAGCGGGCATCACTACACCGACCCGCGGGGGGAGCCCTACCACCAGGAGAGCGCCGTCATGCTGTGTAGAACCGGGAAGGGCGCCCTGATCAAGATTCGGGTGGACATGGTGTCGGACCGTCCCCATGCGATGGCCAACTACCAGCTACAGGGCACCGAGGGAGCGTATGAATCCTCGCGCGGCGGGCCGGGCGACCGGCACAAGGTATGGCTGAGGGCCCTGAGTCCGCAGGTGCAGTGGTTCGAGTTGGAGGAAGTGATGGAGTCGGAGGATCTCGGGGCGAAGTACATGCCCGACTGCTGGCGCAACCCGCCGGATGCGGCGCGCCGGGCCGGGCACGGCGGGGGCGACTACTTCGAGGTGGCTGATTTCGTCCGCTCCATCCGGGGCGAGATCGAGTGCCCGGTGGGCGTCCACGAGGCGATGGACATGACCCTTCCGGGCCTGATCTCGCAGAAGTCCATCGCGCAGGGCGGACGATGGCTGGACGTGCCCGACTCCCGGGAATGGACCGAGGAACCGCCCTATCAGCAACTCCAGATGGTCTGGCCGGAACGCCTGCTGGACGAAGCGCCGGAGCCCGACCTGCCCGAGGGCTACCACCTGCGCTGCTACCGCGAGGGCGACGAGGAGCAATACGGCCGGTTGATGAGCGAAGCGGGCTTCGAGGGGTGGGACCGCGACCGGATACAGCGGATGTTACGCAGCGTGCTGCCGG
>JASFTU010000374.1:0-3644 GCA_050050635.1 Candidatus Brocadiaceae bacterium | reverse complement strand
TCATCGGCACGTGCGTCCCCGAGTCGTACGGCCACCGCTTCCCCCGGGGCAACGGCCCGTGATCGCTCCAGTGGAAGACGACCGTTTCTTCGGCGAGGCCGTCCTCTTCGAGCTGCTGCAGCAGGTCACCGAGAACGCCGTCGTTGTGTTCGATGTTGGTGTACATCCGCGCCATGGCTTCACGGACCTTCGGCGTATCCGGGAAGTACGGCGGCACCTCGATCTCATCGGGATCGAACGCTATCTCCGGGCACTTCTCGGGCCACATCCCGCTCTCATGGGTCCGGCCCAGGTTGAAGACGGCGAAGAATGGCTGGTCTGCGTCGAGCCGGTTGCGCCAGTGCGCTTCCGTGCTGAGTTCGTCCCATGCGGTGAACGGAGGGCTGAACTGATAGTCGGTCTTCACGTTGTTGGTGCAATAGTATCCCGCGGCCCGCAGATACTCCGTGAAGCACTTCACGTAGTGCGGCACCACGGCGGAGTACGGCGTGGGAAGCTCCGGGGCAAAGGCGTTAGTGTGCGTGGTGCGCATGTGATGCGTGCCGATGGAGATCGGGTGCATCCCGGTGATGATGGCCGAACGGGCCGGAGCGCAGACACCCGCCGTGGAGAACGTGTTCGGCCAGCGTCGCCCCTCCGCCGCCAGCCGGTCCAGGTTCGGCGTCCGTGCCACGGGGTCGCCGTAGCATCCATACCGCGGGTTGGTGTCCTCGAACGATATCCACAGCACGTTCGGTCGTCTGGTGTCTGCCATCGTGTGTTCCTTCCCGTCGGGTGAGTGTGCGTCTGCGCGCCCTGAGGCGTCCCCCCTCGCTATCGTTCCGCCGTTGTGTCGGACGGCACTTCACGCGGGTCCACGGGGTGGCCCGTTTGGGCGGAGAGCTGGGCGGCCAGGCACATGCGGAGGGACTCGATGGCGCCGCGCACGTCGTTGTCCGGTCGCTCGTCCCGCTCTACGCCGCGCATCAGGGCACCCATCGAGCCCATCATTCCCGCGATCGGCCCGGCCAGGTCGTAGTAGGGACCTTCGTGGGGCGTGAAGGGATTGATGTCGGACCAGATCGGTTCGTAGATGTGCTCCGGCAGTGGCAGTCGGACGCCGGGCCGGGCGGTGTCCGGAAAGACCTCCACCTTCTCGTACTCGCCGGGCGCGCCAAAGTGCCAGTTCCAGTTGTGGCGCGCACGCACCACGCCCCCCTCGGCCATCACGCGCATGTACGTCTCGTGGGCCTCCACGCCGGAGTGGTTCTCCATGTGATAGGCGATGGTGCCGTCGGCGAACTCGTAGGTTGTGACGTTAGAGAGCATGCCCGCTTCGGAGAAGACCGAGACGCAGGTCTCACCGACCCACCAGCGGATGAGGTCCGCGTGGTGGATGACGTGGGCCACCCAGGCGCCGCGGTCGTCCGACTTCTCCCGCGGGTCACCCCGCCAGTAGTTCTGGACCTCGATGATGCCGGGGCGCCCGAGCCGCTCTTCGGTCAGAAGCTGTTTCACGCTGTAGCAGGCCGGGTTATAGCGGCAGTTCTGGTTCACCGCCAGCTTGATGCCGGCCTCCTCCGCGACCCTCGCCATCTCCTCGGCCAGGGACAGGGACATGGCAACCGGCTTGTGGATCATCAGGTGCTTGCCGGCCTCGGCCGCGGCCTCGACCACCTCCAGACGGCGTCGTTCCTTCTCGCGGCCGTGTCCGAACGTGCAGTCAATGACCTCCACCTCGTCCAGCTCGAGCAGCCCCGGCCAGTCGCGCAGGATGCGCCCGAGTTGGAAGCCCTTGCTCCGTGCCTCCTCTATCCTCTCGTCCAGGACCTCGGCGGCGGCGACGACGTTGAACCTGGCCGCCCGGTAAGCCGGCAGGTGCATGATGAGCATGACCCAGTGCAGCCCGATCACCCCGATGCCGTAATCGGTCTTCTGGCTCTCGAAATCCGTGCGATACGGCGGCACGCTGAACCCCAGCGCCTGCCGGATCTGTTCTCTCTGCGCTTCATCCATCTCGCTCTGCCTTCTCGGTGCGCAGGTAGTGCTGTCGGGTGGTTCCTTCCTTCACCGTCCCGAGTGTAAACGACGGACCTCGAGGGTGGCAACGGTGCGCGGCTTTTGCCGTCGGCCTGTGCCGGCCGTAGCGCACGGCCGTATCAAGTTGACATGTTCAGCGACAGAGCGTATAATTGCGCCCGCCTTTGCCCGACTTAAGCGTGTTCTGGAGCGGGCACAGGTCGACATGCGGGTTCCGGCAGGCGGAACCCGGTTTTCAGCACTGGCCCTGAGCGAGAAGGGAGAAGCGGCATGAGGGGCCCCAAGTGTGTGGTCGTAGCGGCGGTCGCGCTGGTCGCGTGTCTTCTGTCGGTCGGGTGCGCCGGTTGGGCTTTCGCGCCGGTGATGCCGCCGACGGGGTTGGCGTTCACGGGAACGACGGCCCCCCTCGACGTGGACCTGGACAAGGCTGATCTGGGTTCAAAGGTCGGCGAATCGTCGAGTCATTGCGTCCTCGGACTGGTGGCCTTCGGCGACGCCAGCACGGCGGCAGCGGCGAGGGACGGCGGGATCCGTACCATGAAGCATGCGGATTACAAGATGTTGAACGTCCTCATGCTCTACAGCTGCTATACCACGGTCGTATACGGCGATTGACCTGCCAGCCCCATTGGGGAGGTGCACCATGAGGATATGGGCCAAAGCAACGGCAATCGCCGCCTTTGCTGTCGTAATGCTGGTAGCGGCCGCAGGCTGCACGGCATTCCGTGCGCCCGTTGTTCCCCCCTTCGCTTCAGGCTTCAACTACTGGTCAGCGCCCATGAATCTCCAGTTCCGCTCCACTGAGCTGGGCTCGAAGACGGGTCGTGCCAGTGCTACCAACGTACTCGGCCTGTTCACGTTCGGGGACTCGGGCATCGCCGCGGCTGCTCGCGACGGCAACATAAAGACGATCAACCACGCGGACACGGAGTTCCTGAGCGTCATTGGAGCCCTGTTCGTGCGGCAGACAACTATCGTCTACGGCGACTGAGCCATGTTGCGAACCGGTAGACACAAGACCCACGACGGGGAGGGCAGCATGCGGCGGATCGCTTTGCTGGGACTGATGTGCGTGCTGGCTCTGAGCCTGCTCGGATGTGCAGAATACCTTACTCCCGTCCGGCCCCCCGGGGGCGCTCTGATAACTGTCATCTCGGCGCCGCTCTCGGTCGACTTCAAGGACACGCCGGTCTGCTCGAAGCAGGGAAGCGCGAGCACCTTCTACTTCCACGACCCGCTGTTCACAGGCATGGATTTCGCCTGGGACAGGGCCGGTCTCAAGGAAGCGGCCACGGACGGCGAGCTGACAGCGGTCGAGTACGCCGACTACACCTACCTGCGGATCCTGGGGATCTTCGGGAAGTTCACTGTGACCGCCTACGGGCGCTGAACGCGCCGGCCAGCCGCTCAGTCGGCTTCCAGCAGCAGGTACATGGTGTTCGGGGGAAGCTGCACCCGCAGCCCTCGCTCATCTACTTCGACCGGCACCGCTTCGGCGGCGAAGCCCATCTCGTCCAGACGTGTCGCGCTGCGCAGCTTCGGATTGGCGACCGTCAGGGTCGCGTGGGTGTTGCGCACTCGCCAGGGCATCTTGCCGGTAGAGAGGATCTCGAAGCCCTCGATCC
>JASFTU010000373.1:0-3650 GCA_050050635.1 Candidatus Brocadiaceae bacterium | reverse complement strand
GGCCGGGGTGCAGGTCTTCGACAGACATTACATGCTGGGACTGGTGAGGCCCGGGTCGGGCGAAGATGGCGCCGTCTGCGGGCTGCTCTGTTGCGATGTGACGCGACAAAGGACCGAGGACCGGGGCCTGGTCCTGTTCAACTGCCTGAACGTGGTCGTCGCCGGAGGTGGGCCGGGAGAGCTGTACGAACTCTCCGTCTATCCCCGGGGGCAGATGGGCCCGTACGCGCAGCTTCTGGAGGCGGGCGCCGTCGCCCACAACCTGACCGAACTGCAGTTCGGCATAGCGTCTCTCGAGCCCCGCTGGAACCTGTCGGGCACATACCAGCAGGTCGTGCCACGCTACTACAGCACGGACGCGAGCGGCGATGACGTGCGGGAGTTTCTCAATCCATGGTTCGACTCGATGGCCGAACTGGGTACGAGCATCTTCCTGAAGGGCTACCAGTGGCCTTTCGACCCGGAGAAGCTTCCCGGCTCGTCGCTCATCGACGTGCTCGTGCAGCGGGAGACGGTCGGGCTCGGCCGGCGCGTTTTCGTGGACTACCGCCGCAACCCGCTGGCCACCGACGGGCTGGAGGAATTCGGGCTTGACCGGCTCGGAGAGGAGGCGCGGGAATACCTGGCCCGATCCGGCGCCGACCAGCCCACCCCCGTCCAGCGGCTGGCCCACATGAACCAGCCCGCCGTGGACCTGTATCTCGAGATGGGGGTGGACCTGGCGCGAGAGCCGCTGGAGGTCGGCGTCTGCTGTCAGCACTGCAACGGCGGATTCGCCGTGGACACGTGGTGGGAGAGCACTGTGCCGCACCTGTTCGTGATCGGCGAGCTGGCGGGAACCCACGGCGTGAAGCGCCCGGGCGGTTCGGCGCTCAACTCCGGGCAGGTTGGCGCGCTCAGGGCCGCTCAACGGATCGCGCACGTCTATTCTCGTGACCCGATGGACGTGGGCTCTTTCGGCGGGGCCGCCGTCGGGAGCGTCGAGAGGGCGATGTCGGCAATTGCTCGGGTTCAAGATGCTGAGCCGGCTTCTCCTGACTGCCGGGCGGCGAGGGCGGGGATTCAGCGACGCATGACCGCCGCCGCGGGCATGGTGCGTTCGCCTGCCGCGGTGCAGGCAGCCCTGAAGGCGGCCGGGGAGGAGTGGCGACAAGTGAGGCAGGTCGGGCTGCGGCAGGAGGGCGCGGGCTACCTGGAAGCACTCAAGGTGCGCGAGCTGGCCCTGGCCCAACTGGCGTTCCTGGAAGGCGCGCGTGCGCTGATCGATAGGGGCGGCGGCTCGCGGGGCTCGCACCTCGTTACAGACCCCGACGGTGCAACGCCACACCCCGAACTGGGGGAGCAGTGGCGCTTCCTGCCGGAGAACCGTGACCTGCGCGAGGAGATTCTGGGCGTCCGTTACGACGCCGACGAGGACACCTTCCGCACGGAAGTGACCGCGCCGCGACCCTTCCCGCAGGATGACTCGTGGTTCGAGAATACGTGGGCCGAGTTCCGGCGGGGCGAGGTCTTCCGCGGCCGAGATTTGGACTCCCCGCGTCCCTACGAAACCTGAGGGCGGGCTGCCCGCGCGGCGACGTTCAGAACTCGACGGGCTCTCGTCCCGGCGCGTTGATGCCCCGGCGTTCCAGCAGGGAGCCTTCCAGGCGGTAGAGGTCGATGAGAGCCTTCAGGTAGTTGACCCTCGCTTCCACCTGTGCGATCTCGCTCTCGACCAGGTCTCGCTGAGCCCGAGCGACCAGGAACGAAGTGGACTTGCCGACGCGGAACTTCTCCCTCTCGGCGCGCAGTGATTCCTCCCGATGATTGCGCGTGGCCGCGGTGGCGGTCACCTGCTCGCGTGCGCGCTGAACCTCAATGTACGCCGATCGGACGTCCACCTGGACGGTCTGCTCCAGGTTGCTGACCGCGGCCAGAGCGCGGGCGTGGCTCCGCGTGGCGCGGCGATAGCGGGCCCTCGGCGCACGGTTGCCGAAGGGGAACTCGACGTCCACGCCGGCCAGGGCGTCGTAGCTGTCGTTCTCGGTGTCTCCCAGGGCGCCGGTGAAGGAGTCTGCATAGCCCGACTTTCCGAGCTGGACGAAGACGTCCATCTTCGGCAGGAGGCCGTTCTTCGTCTTCACCACCTCCAGTTCGCCCCTTCGGGCATCGAGGCGCGCCTGATTGAGCTCCGGGCGCATGCGCAGGGCAAGCTGAACGTGGGGCTCGACCTCGTCGAGCTGCACGTCGGGGATCTCCGGCTTGTTGGCAAGGGATATCTCCCGCTCCCACATGCCCGCCGCCTGAGGGTTGACCAGGCGCAGCAACTTCAGCCGCGTCTTCGCAAGATCGCTCCTGGCGTTGATGAGCTCCTCCTGCCGGAGGGCCACCTCCGACATCGCCGCAGCCTGTTCGCTTTCGGCGACCCGACCGAGCCGAATGCGTTCCTTGGTCTCCGCCAGTTGCTGGCGGGCCACGTTGAGAGACTCGGTGAAGATCTCGATCCTGCGCCGGGCCAGTGCATAGTCCCAGCAAGTGGCCTCCACGGAAGCCACCAGCGACTCGGCGGCGGCCCGAAGCTCGTACTCGGAGGCCCGCGTCTGGAGCTGCTCCTGCCGCAGGTTAGCCAGGTTGACGTCCGTGCCGTATCCACGCAACAGGGCCTGCGTGACGGTCAGGCCGAGGCGGGCCGAGTGCCGGTCCCGCTGCGTGAAATCACCGTTCTCGAAGACCCGGCTGGTCGAGGCGTCCACGGCCACGTTCGTCCCCGTGGGCAGGCGCCGGGAGATGGACGCGCTGACGCCCGTCTCCGAGACGGTCAGGTCTTCGGTCCCGCCGAAGAACTGACTCTCCTGCTCGGTTCGTTCCCGCGAGGCCGTTGCCCGCGCCCTGAGCGTGGGGTCGAATGCCGCGCGTTCTTCATCGGCGAAGGTCTGCCGGATGGCGGGATCCATCCGCTCCACCCGGAAAGACGTGTTGTTCTCGAGCGCCAGGAGAACGGCCTGCTCCACGTTACACTCCAGGGGACCCTCCTCAGTGGGGGCCCAGGCCTCCGGGGGCTTCCGTCGCACGGCGCCGATCTCCAGGTCGGCGGCGCGCTCGGGCGGCAGATGGACGCAGGATGTCAATAAGAGCACGAGAACCAACATGGCGAACACCTTCAGTGCGACGCTCCGTGCCAGCATGCCGATCACTTTCCTCGAAGTTGTCTGGGGCAGGATTTGTGAGAACTCCGTCCTCGGCCGCGGGCCGCCGCCTGCCTCACTCCAGGTAGCCGAGCGCCCGGAGATGCTCCTCGACCTCCCGGTCCATCTCCTGCGAGTCCATGGGCGTGTCATGCCGCCTCCTGCGCGGGCCATAGCTGTCCACGGGCTCCGGCGCGGCGAACGCGTCCAGAAACTCCGGAGTCAGTATCTCCTCCAGGGGACGGCCCTCCATCTCGCGGGAAGTCGGGAACCCGCATACCCGGAGCACGGTCGGGGCCACGTCGTAGACGCTCGCTCCCTGCGCGGCCTCTGCGCGCCGGAACTCCGGCCCGAGTGCATAGATGACCCCGGGCGGCTCCCCGCGGGCGTGGCCGTACTTGCCGCGCTTCTGCTGGTAGGTGAAGCCGTGGTCCGAAACGACCACAACGCTGTCGTCCGCCCCCAGCCGTGACAGTATGGTCCCGA
>JASFTU010000372.1:0-3652 GCA_050050635.1 Candidatus Brocadiaceae bacterium | reverse complement strand
GCGTTCCGGATCCTCGGTCCAGGACTGCCCTTCGACCTTCCAGACGAGCCAGGGAAAGCGCTCCTTCATGATCGCGATGGCCCTGTCCCGATATTCCTCGTAGGCCTCTCCTCCCCGCCAGCATTCGCTGGACAGCGCGAACATCACGGTGCTGGGATGGTTGATGTGCTGTCGGACCAGTTGCGGGAGCTGTTCGAGGGCGACCTCCACCAGCTCGGGATGGAAGTTCTGCCAGATGGGCATCTCCGGCTGGGCGGGCATGCCGAGGGCGTCGAGGTACTCGTCGATTTCGGCAATGGGCGACAGGATGTGGTGGCGTATCGCGTTGAAGCCCCCCGCCTTCGCCAGCAGTATCTGCCGGATGATCGACTCCTCGTCTCCCCTGACGTATGCCATGTTGAGGCTGTTGATCGTGCTGGTCCCGCGGAAGCGGAACGGGGCACCGTTGAAGACGTGGATCCGGCGCTCGGGGTCATATTCGAACGTGCGCAGACCGAACGTGAAGTGGCGCCGATGAAGCAAGCATCCGTCCCGGATCAGCTCGACCCGCAGGCTGTAGAGCGCCGGCTCCCCGGGCGACCAGCGGCGTCCGTCCGGGATGGGGAGATGGAGCGCCTCCTCGGTCGTTCCCGGATGCAGCCGGAGCTTCCTGGTGACCGGTTCCCTGGCGCCGGGCTCGCGGAAGTTCTTCGGCAGTATCTGCAGCCGGCATTCCACTTCTGCGGCCCGCGCTGCCCCCAGCTCCACCCTCACCTCGATGAGTTCTTCCTCGGGATGTGGGTGGATCAGTGCACCGTCTATCCACTGATCGGCCCGGCCCACGGCGTGTACGTGCCGCCAGATCCCGCCCTTGTAGCCCTTCCGCCCATGCATGTTCCCCCACTCGCCGGTGAGCTTATAGAACTGGCCGGGCAGTGTCTTCGGCCAGCCCGCCAGCGTGAGCGTGCCCTCGTCCGGGGACGGTCCGGCGGCGTTCGGGCTGACGCCGTTCCGCACGTGAACCCGCACCTCGTTCTCGCCGTCCCGGTCCACGTAGTCGGTCACGTCGAAGACGAACGGCGTGCAGGCCCCGCGATGGGTGCCCACCTGGTGTCCGTTGACGGACACCGTCGCGATGGTGTCCACGCCGTTGAAGCGGAGCGCCACACGGGGCATGGCCGCCACGTCACGCGCGAGCCGCAGAGCCGTGAGGTACTCGCCCTCCCAGTACCCGCCGCCACGGTATTCCGGCACGGTCACGTCCTGCCAGTCGGACTCACCCGCGTAACGGAATCTCCAGCGCGTGATGTTCTCGCCGCGCGGCAGGCTGCACGGGGCGCCGGACAGGTTCCGGAGCCAGGGCTCGTAGTGCCGGCGGAGGGCCGATATCCTGCGCTTCAGGCCTCGCTCGGTGCGCAGCCGGGGCAGAGCTCTCGGAAGATCCATGACGTCACAACTCAGTGAAAGGGATGCCGACGATTCCGGCGAACGCCTCCAGTTCGTCCATCCAGTCGTCGGCAACCGCGTGGATGTGGTTGGCGTGCAGACCCGATAGCACGGCCCGGTGGTCGGCGTCTAAGGAGGCGAAGATGTGGGGCCAGGCCGGGCAGCTCCGCTGCATCCACTCCTCCTCGCCGGGCACGGCCTCACCCCGGAAGGCGACCAGTGAGGCCTCGTGCTCGTCGTGCACCAGGCGCGCGAACGTCATGGGCCCGGGTGCGCCCACGTACGGAACGTGAGCGCCCACGCCTCCGTACTTGGGGATGACCGGTACCAGGTCCACAGCGGCCAGGTTCTCTTCGGGCTCCTCGGACCGCCTGGCGTAGAAGACCGACTGGCCGCCGCAGTTGCAGAGCGTCCAGAGGCCGCTGTCCCGATCGTAATGGCGCAGGTCCAGGAACAGCGCGGGCAGCCCGGAGAGAAGCTGAAGGATTTGCATCGTCAGTGCCCCATCCCCGTCCGCCTCGCAGGCGCAGACCATGGGTTCCCTCGGTCCGTCCCAGTCCAGCGAGGCGGGCAAGAACGCGGCCGAGAGGCACTGCGTGCAGTAGTACTCCGACAGGTCGAAGTGACATTTCACGCCGATGAAGTCGAACTCCCGTTCGCGCGCTATCTGCTTCGCGGCGGCGGCGCAGGCGGCCTGGTATGCCAGGCTCTCCCGCGTCAGCTTCGAGCCTTCCTCAAAGCGTACCGACCGGAGATGCTCCTCCAGCCAGGCGACCATCCGCTCCCGTTCGGTGCCGCCGATGGTGTCCGCGATGCGGAGTATCTCGGACTCGTCGGCGTGATCGATATCCACGCCGAACACACGGAGCCACTCGGCCGGCGGGGACGAGACGCCGGTGAGCATACCGATGGACCGGCCGCCGATCTGGCCGTACACCTGGCCGGTCAGGCGATGTGCGGCACCGGCGGCGTGGATGAAGGTCCCCAGTCGCCGGCGAGTCGCATCCGACCCGTATGGTCCCCAGATGCGCTCGTGCCGGATGCCCATCTGGTGCAACGCCCCGCCCGCCGCGAGCAGGCCGCCCATTCCCGGCAGGTCGGGCTGGGCGGGCGAGAGGATGGCCACGGGCTTGCGCAGGACCCGGGCCGCCAGGGCGGCGAAGTTGGGGAAGGCAAAGACCGGGATGTTGAAGACGACCGCCGCCACGTCGGCCGCCAGCAGCTTCCTGGCCTCGCGCACGGCGATCCGTGGCGAATGGGCCACTTCCTCGGCCACCGCGGCCGCCGCGCCGCTTTGCTCAATGATCGCCTGGAGGTGGTCCTGGTGCTCCCGTATGCCGGCCTCGAGCGACTTATGGACCCTCTTGCGCCCGTCCGAGAACGAGAGAAGCCCGATTCTGGCTTCCCCTTCAGCGTGTTGTTCCATCTGCTCAATCTCCGCGGGAAGTGACGGCGAAGATCCGCGCTTCGCCCTGGAACAGGTGAGTGTAAGAGGCTGGCACGGTCCTGACAACCGGAGGATGTCGGGGGCGCGAAGGCTTCTTTCGGGGTTCGCCTTGGGGCTACACCCCATCGCTCCTTCAGCGCGGCAAGCTGATGTTCGTCCGACGCAGTAAGGAACAGGTGCTCTGCGTGAGTGTTGTTCACATCGATTCTTCGGCCTGATGTCGGTCGCGTGTCTGAACGGCGAGTTTGTGATCTGCGGGCTCGCCATCGCCTTCTTCTCCGCCCCCGTCCCGGCCGCGCAGCGACAGGTCGCGTTCTCCCAGGTCGTTCTCTGGCGGCCCTCCTCGCCACAGCGCGGGTTACCCTCCAGCGGCTGCGCCGGGACGTGGACGTTCAGGCCGTTCAGGCGGCGAGGTGTGCGCCCGTTTGACAGGCGAAACGACATTGCCGTACAAAGAGGAGCGCCGGCCGGCGCATCGCGGGTGGAATAGCTGTGTCCGGGGAGAATGCCATGGCAGATCTCGAGCTTCGGCCGATGGGGATTGGTGATATACTCGACGTGGACTTCCGCCTCTACGCGCAGAACTTCCTCACGTTCGTCGGCATAATGGCGGTTGTCTACGTCCCCATCATGATCCTTCAGGCGGCCTTCGTTGGGTCACTGCAGGCGGAGTTCGCCGCGACGGCCATGGAGGGACCGAGGCAGAACCCCGAACGCATGCTCGTGACGGCCCTCGTCTTCATGGGTGCGCTGTTCGTGATCGGCTCGCTGCTGGCCCCG
>JASFTU010000371.1:0-3652 GCA_050050635.1 Candidatus Brocadiaceae bacterium | reverse complement strand
CCGCTCTCGCGCTCACAGAACGCCTCGATGAGCAGCAGGCACTCCAGATCAACGCCGTAGTACGTGGGGCTGCAGTACTCGTGGATGCCGTGCTCCCAGGTGTACAGGCAGAACCGATCCAGCCGCTTATACCCCTCGTCGGCTACCTCCTGCCTGTCGAGCAGCTCACCCAGGAGGATGAGGTTCTCGGCGTTCATGAGCGAGATGTTCGTGTAGCTTGATGGGACATGGTGCTGCAGACAGCCCGACACGGCGTACGCCATGAGCTCCTGCAGCTTCGCGCGCGCCGCCGCCGGTATCGTGTCCCGGTGCCGCTTCCACAGCAGCGTCCCCCCCTGCATGCAGAACTCCACCGCGTTGTAGTCCAGCACCGCCCCGTCTTCCCAGCTCCATCTCAGGTTGCCATAACCGCGGCTCTTCGGATCGCGATCCTGCATCCGCGCGGCGACCTCAAACAGCCGCTCCAGCCGCTCCGGGTGCATGCCCGCCTCGCAGAGCGCCAGCCCGTAGCTGAACAACTCCCGCGACGAGAGCTGCGGCGGCAGCTCATTGGCCCGCCGCCACGTCGTCTCCCCCCGCTCCGCCGCCTCGCGGATCACCTCCGCGGGGCCGATGCCCTGAGCGGAGGCCGTAGCGCTGAGCACGATGAAAGTGGCCAGACAACCGAAGAGAGACTCGCTGTGGTGCATGATGGCGTACCCCGTCTCCCGATCACTCGGCCTGTTGGAGCCTCAGGTTGTCGACGTAGAACGCGGCTGTATCGTTCGCCAGGCTGATGAAGCCCAGCCACTCCAGCCGCCGGAACTCCGGCGAGCCCGTGGGCAGCTTCTCGAACTTCCGGGGCTGTTCGCCCGGGAGCGTGACTGTTAGGTCGTACGTCCCCGTCGCATCTGTGCCCAGCGCGCAGACGATCTCCACGTGCAGCCACTGCCCCAGCGGCACCGTCATCAGGGCGTCATCGCACGCCTTCAGCGTCCCGTCTGTCTCAATCCTCACCGACGGCCCGATGCGGTAAGGGCTGGCCGCGTCGCGCCACTCGGTCCAGAAGATGGCGCCCGGCTCCACCCGCACATCGAAGCTGCCCCGCATCACCCCGGAACGGAACCGGGGATGGTAGTACATGTGCGGCTGCCACACGTGCTCCAGGCCCGGAGCGTCGCTGAACTTCAGGCTGCGCTTGCCGCCAGCCGCGGCCTCGTCCGTCACCCGGATCGAGGCGCCCTTCTCCTCGCCGGAGACGGTGGCGAGCCGGGGCGTCTCACCGACACCGGTGCCCTCGAAGTCATCCGCAAGAGGCTGCGGGCCGCGCGGCGACGGGATCTCGATCGGCTCCCGTTTGATCTTCCGCGGCGCGTTCACCCACCCCTTGCCGCCGTACAGCCCGGTACTGCTCATGTCGATGGGCTGGAATCCGATCTGCGCCGCCGGCGAGTTGCGCTTCAGCCGGAAGTTGTGCTTCCTCGGGTTCACGAACAGCGGATCGGCGACGATGGAGTGCTGGTCGCGCCCCTTCGCCTGCCAGTCCGCCAGCTCCATGCCGGCGAAGTCTGGCTCGTCGCCCGACTCGCACCAGTACAGGTTGTGGTCGATGCGGTAGTTGCCGTTGCTCCAGTTGCCCGAGAGCATGTCCCCATGGCGCGAGTACACGATGTTGCGCTGGAAGTCGAACGAGATGTGATCCTCCTGCCGGCTGCGCTGGATCTCGGACTGGACGGCGAAGGCGAGCACATTGTTGCGGACCATGTTCTCCCGGCCGTAGTGCTGGTGGAAGCCGCCCGTCTTCGTGTTGTACACCACGTTGTTCTCCAGCAGCATGTCGCTGCTGCCCTCGTCGGTGTACAGGCCCCAGCCGCCGTAGCTGTAGGAGTAGATGTCGTGCATCAGGTTGTAGCGCTCGGTGGTCCCGGGTGAGATGCCGAGCGAATAGATGCCGCCCATGTCGCTGAGCACGCTCTTGCCCAGGTGGTGGATGTGGTTGTAGTCGAGCGTGTTGTTGTTCGCGGACGACTCCGCGTACCCCCAGCTCCAGCCCACCGAGATCCCCGTGTAGTAGAAGTCGCAGATGTCGTTATGCGTCACGCGGTTGTAGCTGCTCCGGCCGATCCACACGCCCACCCCGGCCGGGAACACGTGCCCGCCGTCGTGAATGAAGTTGTTGTCCACCACGTTGCGCAGCGCCGCCTGCTCCTCGTCGGCCGGCGAGCCCGTCTCGCCGAGCCGCACGCCGCCGCCGCCCAGATCGTGGATGTGGCAGTGGAACACCCGGTTGTCCTGGCAGCCCTGCCCGAACCACACCCCGTACTCCCCGACGTGGGCGACCTCACAGCGCTCGATGCTGCAGTGCCGCGCGCCCCGGGCGTGAACGGCCGCCCCCAGGAACACCGCCGCCTGACCGTCGGCCGGGCCCTTGTCCGCGATGAACCAGTCCGAGTGCTGAAACGACAGCCCCCTGAGCTTGATGTGCTCAACCAGCTTGCCCGCCTCCGGGTCGCCCTCGAAGCGCACCAGCCCCGGCAGCCCGGGCGCCACCACGGTGGCCTTCCTCATGTCCTCCCCCGGCAGGGGCCAGTAATGGAGCACGCCCGTCTTCCGGTCGAGATACCACTCGCCCGGCTCGTCCAGCGCCTCGAGGAAGTTCTCAACGTAGTAGCGCTGGTTCCGCTCCCACCAGCCCATGGGCCAGTGCGCCCCGGCCGTGAACCGGACGGTCCCGTTCTCCTCGTCCAGCTCTTTGATCCAGTGCAGCGAGGCCGTCCACGAGTGATAGACGAACACGTTCACGTCGTCGAGATTGCCCCAGCGCTGCAGGTCGCCGTCCTTGTACCGAAAGCCCACCTTGGCCGCCGGGTTCCTTCTCTCGGCCTTCGGGTTCTTGATCTCCGGCAGCGGCCCATCCGTGCGCAGGTAGTCATCGTTGGGCGTGCGCGCCCGCGTCCTGCGCTCCCCGTTCACGAAGAGCTGGTGGAAGTACCACTCTCCCTCCCGCACATCGGGGATCTCCGCGGTCCATATCTCCCCATCGCCCTTCTTCCACCCACTGATCACACGTCCGCCGCTGAGAATGGCACTCCGGCGCCGGGGGCCGGCGTAGATAACGGGCGCGTCCTCGGTGCCCGAGTCCTCGGGCCCGAAAACGATGGGCTCCGTAAGGCGGTACGTCCCGCGGCGGATGCGGACCGTGTACGGGCGGGCCTCCGCGGCCTGCTTGCGCTCCTCCCGGATCGCATCTCGCGCCCGCGTGATGGTGGCGAACGGCCCGTCGGTACCGGCGTCATCGGGCTCCGCCAGCCTGCCGGACCAGGCGTCATTGCCTCCCGGCGCGACGTAGAAGACCGCCGGTCGGCCCGTTCGGGCGCTGGCTGAGTCGCACACGCTGGCCATGCAGAGCACAACCACTACAAGGCTGCTGAAGACGGCGCCGTACAGGGACATGTCCAGACTCCTCGCGATCGGGTCCACGGTTGACCTCGTGGCGCAGCGTGGGCCACTGCCTTGACGCCTCTGTGTTCGCGCTGGATCGGCACGTGGCCTGCTTGCTCCCGGGGCTCCTGCCTCGTCACGTGCGGGGCATGCCCTTTGCCGCATAACAGAGCCTTCACGTGCCCCTGGGCGGTCTTGACTTTCCCATTCCTCGGGCGTAGAATGTAAGGGA
>JASFTU010000370.1:0-3664 GCA_050050635.1 Candidatus Brocadiaceae bacterium | reverse complement strand
CGCAGTATAGCCCCCGTGGACCGCAGTGTCAAAGCACGGCGTACGCCCCTCGCACACTCGCCGTGACTGGCCCCGGAACGCCCCTCCCGACCTCCACACCATCCACCCTCCTCAACGCCATCACCCCCATCAGCGAGTTCGTCAGGAACGCCTCCTCGAACCCCTTCGCGCCGCCATCGGCCAGGGTAAGCCCCGCCTCGATCACCTCGACGCCGCCCTCCGCGAGCGCCTCCAGCACACACGCCCGCGTGATCCCCGGCAGCGCCCCGGCCTCCACCGGGGGCGTGTAGACCGTGTCGCCCTTCACCACAAACACGTTACTGGCCGCCGCCTCGATCACGAGCCCCTCCCCATCCGCCAGCAGCGCCTCGTCCACACCCGCCTCCCTCGCCGCGCGCCGCGCCAGGATGTGCTCCAGTCGGTTCAGCGACTTCACACCACACAGCGGCGAATCCCGGTTGACCGCTCCCTTGACCGTAATGGCCGACAAGCCTCGCTCGTACAGCTCCTCCGGATACCCACCGAACGCCGTCGCCCGCACGAGCACCGTCGCGGCCGCGCACGCCTCCGTATCCAGCCGCGTCCCGCCACTGCCCCGCGTCACCGTCACCCGCACCGCCGCATCCCGCAGCCCGTTGGCCTCCAGCGTCTCACCGACGGCCCCGCTCAACTCCTCGTCGTTCCTCTCGAGCTCGATCCCCAGCACCCGCAGCCCGTCCCGCAGTCGCGCCAGATGCGCCTCGAGCCGAAACACCCGCCCGCCACACACGCGCATCGTCTCGAACACCCCGTCGCCGTACAGCAGGCCCCGGTCGCTGACCGGGACCTTCGCCTGCTCCTCCGGCACGAGCGAGCCGTCCAGATGGACCATCATGCCCCGAGCGCCTCCATGAGGCCCTTCGCCTTATCCAGCGTCTCCTCGTACTCGGCCTCCGGGTCGGAGTCCGCCACGATCCCCCCGCCCACCTGAAAGTGCACCATATCCTCCCTCATCACCAGCGTCCGGATCGCGATGTTGAGCTCCATACTCCCGTCGAACCCGATGTACCCGATGGCCCCCGTGTACACGCCCCGCCGCGTGGGCTCCAACTCGTCAATGATCTCCATGGCCCGGATCTTCGGCGCTCCCGTGATCGACCCGCCGGGGAACGACGCCCGCAGCAGCTCCGCGCAATCCACGCCCTCCCGCAGTGAGCCAGTCACCGTGGCCACCAGATGATGCACCGTCGCGTACGTCTCCGCCGTGAAGAGCTGCGGCACCCGCACCGAGCCGTACTCGCACACCCGGCCCAGATCGTTCCGCTCCAGATCCGTGATCATCAGCAGCTCCGCCCGGTCCTTCTCGCTCTCCACCAGCTCCCGCCGCAGCGCCGCATCCTCCGCCTCCGTGCGCCCCCGCGGCCGCGTCCCCTTGATCGGCCGCGTCATCACCTCGCGCCCCTCCACCCGCAGAAACAGCTCCGGCGACGAGCTCGCCACGCACACGTCCCCGCAATCCAGCCACGCCGCAAAGGGCGCCGGATTCGCCCCCCGCAGCCGCAGGTACACGTCGAAGGGGTCGGTGGATAGCGGAGCCGAGAAGCGCTGCGACAGGTTCGCCTGGATGATGTCCCCGGCCGCGATGTACTCCTTCGTGCGCTCCACGGCCGCCACATACTCCGCCCTCGTGAAGTTCGACTGCGGCTCGCCCCCGATGGGCGCCCCCTCCGACGGCTCCGGCGCCGCACCTGCCTCCGCCACAGTCCCCTCCAGCCGCTCGGCCCTCTCCTCCGCGTTCTCCCCAACCGTGCACACATACGCCTCGCCCTCGTGGTGATCCACCCCGATGACCGCATCGTAGAATCCGAGGTAGCAGTCCGGCACCGGGCAGTCATCCACCGCGATGGCCGAGCACTCCTCAATGTGATGCCGCAGATCGTACCCGAAGTACCCCACCGCCCCCCCGAAGAACGGCGGCGCCCCCGCCGGCCGCGGCGCCCGATGCTGCCTCAGCAACGCCCGCAGCACCTCGAACGGATCTCCCTCGAGCTCATCCGCCTCCGCGCCGCGCCTCTGCACCTCGATCCGTCTCCCCTTGCTCCTGAAGACCAGGAACGGCTCCACACCCATGAACGAGTGCCGCCCGGACCCCCCGACATCGATCACGCTATCCAGGAAGAACCCCGGCCCCCCCGCACGCAGCGCGGCGCACAGCCCCGGCGTCGACGCTGGTGCCTGTACTCGCCTTACCGTAGCCGCACACGTCGTCGGCATGGGTGCCATTCTCCGGTCCGGACGCTACGTATCCTCTTTCTTCTCCCGCAACGCATAGTGCCAGCCTGCCAGCCTCTCCCCCACACTCCAGTACTCTCCCCAGAACGAGAACACCGGATTCGTCTTGCTGCAGTCCAGTCGCTGGCTCGACGTGAGCACCCCCTCGTCCGCATGCACAGCCACGATCTCCCCGATCAGCCAGTCGTGATCGCCCAGATGCGCCGTATGGATCAGCTTGCACTCCATGCTCATCGGGCATTCCTCAATCAGCGGCGACTTGATGAGCGCCGACGCCTGCGGCGTGAACCCGGCCGCCTCGTACTTCTCCATGTTCCGCCCCGACACCGACCCGCAGTAGTCGCTCTGCCAGAGCTGCTCCGCTGTCGGGATGTTCACCCCGAAATCCTGCGTCCCGCTGATCAGCCCCAGCGAGTACTGCCGCACGCCGATAGCGACCCCGATCGTCGGCGGATGCGCTGAGCACACCGACGACGCCCCGATGGTGATGATGTTCGGCTTCCCGGCCTCGTCAACACAGCTCACCAGCACCAGCGGCCAGGGATAGAAGTGACCGATGTCCGGCTCGAGCCGCATCTTTGCCACGGTGTCGATTCCCCTCCTCTGCGTCAATGGCACTCAGGCGGATACAGCCCCGCCTGCGGCCGTCCTTTCCGTGCACCCGCCCGCAACTCCTCGGTCCACGTGGCGGCGCAATCCGCCCTCTCCGTGCATCTACCCTACGGAGGAGAACAACACCCCACCAACGAACCTAGCACCGTGCCTCCCACGGACCAACTGCCGCAGTCACGCGACGATCCTCTCCCACCCGGCCAGCACGCCGTCGCCGAGCTGCGCGTCATCAACCTCGGCATCCAGCCCGCCTTCGATCCCGACACGTGGCGCCTCGAGGTCGCCGGCCTCGTCGAGACCCCGCTGCAGCTCTCGTGGCAGGACTTCCTCGACCTGCCCCAGGTAGAGCGCGTGAGCGCTTTCCACTGCGTCGAGGGATGGAGCGTTCTGAAGTGCCGCTGGGAGGGCGTGCTGTTCGGGACGCTCATGGAGGCCGCGGCCGTGAAGCCCGACGCGCGGTTCGTCTGCGTGGAGTCGCGGGACGACTACAGCACCAACATGCCCCTCGAGGTCGCCATGGACGACGATGTCCTCCTCGCCCGCCGCCTCAACGGCGAGCCGCTCCCGCAAGCCTACGGCGGCCCCCTCCGCCTTATCGTCCCGAAGCGCTACGCCTACAAGAGCGCCAAGTGGGTCCGCCGCATCGAGCTCCTTCGCGACGACCGCCTCGGCTACTGGGAGCTCCGCGGCTACAGCAACACCGCCGATCCCTGGACCAACGACCGCGGCGCCGCCCGAGACTAGCCGCCCCTCCCCCGCGTCCCCCCTTCTGTCACCCGAA
>JASFTU010000369.1:0-3668 GCA_050050635.1 Candidatus Brocadiaceae bacterium | reverse complement strand
TACCTACGCGCTTTCGGAGCGATCCGAAGTGGACCGGAAACTCCAGGGAAGGCTCCGAGGCTACTACCGGCGGTATGCCGACGCCGTGGTGGCTGCTGCACGATCGAAGGGCTACCGCGAGCCGATGATCGCAGGGGTGGTGTTCACGTGGGGCTGCAACGGGACCTGCATCGCCAAGAGCGGAGCGCATCTGCTGATGGTCAACCGCTTTGCCCCCAACCCGCTCTACGTGGAGACGGCCCGCGACGCCCTCCACTGGCTGCTGGGGCGTAATCCCGTGGACACCTGCATGGTGACCGGTCACGGCACGCCGCCCCTGGGTCCGATCTTCCATGCCATGTTCGGCCCGGGAGAGGCCGGTCTGCCGATGCCGCCCGGCTACCTGCCCGGCGGGCCGACCAACCTGGAGTGCCCCGGCATATCCCTCTACCCGGCCAGGGCATGGCGGCCGGACCACACGTGCTGGCAGCTCACCGAGCCGTCCATCGGCTACCAGGGGCCGTTCACGTACCTTCTCGGGGCCCTGATTGATCGGGGGCACTGATCGGCGGCGGCTCGGGGGCCGGCATGCCCACGAAGAGGAGCCACCCGGCGACGGAGAGGACAGCGCAGCCCAGGAACACCAGGGGGAAGGTCAGGACGCCGGCGTCCAGCAGCAGTCCGGCCAGCGGGGGCAGCAGAGCGGCGGGCAGGCTTAGCAGTGTGAAGGAGACCGCCGTATAGGTGGGGCGCCTGTGCGGACCTGCGAACCGGAATACCGCAGGCAGCATCACCACCATCCTGATCCCGAAGGCGAACCCGTAGAGGGCGAACGCCAGCGACACCACCAGGGGGTGCGGTGAGAGGGCGGCCAGCGCCGCTCCTGACGCCCCGAACAGAGGGAACACCAGGAAGGGCGCGATCGCACTGCGCCGATCGCTGAGGATCCCGCCCACAAATGCGCCCAGGGCGCTCGAAACGAAGAGAACCTTCGTGAACGTCCCCCTGACGGCGTCTTCCACCTCGGGGTACGTCAGACCGTAACGCGTCAGGAACGCTACGATGACGGTGAGCGGGACGCAGACCAGCAAGGAGGCAGCCATGAACCTGCGGAAGTCCCGCCGGCGGAGCAGTATCCAGCCCAGGCCCCGGAGGTATTCACGCCAGCTCGTGTCGCGCTGATGGGGCAGGCCCGTATCCTCCTCCTCGTGGACAAGCGCGACGCAGATACTGGAGAGAACGAAGAAGACGATGGCGCCGGCGCACAGGATCTGGTAGCGGGCCGGGGCCGCGAAGCGATCCATGACCTGGTCAATCAGGAAACCCAGTCCGACTCCGAGCACCGCGGGCGATGCACGCCTGTAGCCGAGGATGCGCCCCCACAGGTGCTCCGGCGTCGTCTTCGCATACCAGTCCGTCCAGAGCGGTATCAGGAAACCCGACCCGAAGCTACTGACAGCCTGCATGGTGAAGAAGACCGTGAGCGTGAAGACCGGACCCCAGTGGATGAACAATGAGATGAGGAACACGCCCCACCCGATGCGCTGGAATACGACCCAGAACAGCACGCGGCGCTTCTTGAAGGCCAGCCCTTCGATGGCCTTGGCATAGAAAACCTGCGGCAACAGCACGCCGAGAAGAACGATCGAAGGGACCAGCCCGACCAGGAATGCCGACTCGCTCAGCTCGCTGATCATGCCGGGTATGATGACCTCGCGGCTGAACATGATCAGCGCCGCGAAGAAGAATATGCCGTCCAACAGGTGAAGGACGGCATTCCTCCTGGCCTGGGGAACCGGCAAGGTTCGCTCCTGTTGCGGGGCTCAACGGGTGGACTCAGAGGTGGAGCCGGCCATTATAGGTCGCCGGGCGCGGACCCCACAAAGGTTCGGGGTGTTTTGCTGGAGCGCCTCACAGGGGAACCCCGGAGCCAGAAGTGGGCAGGGCGGTCAGTCGCTGAGCTCCATCTCGGCGCCGATCCGGCACATGAGCTCCACGAACTCCGGGAACGTGACCGAAACCGATTCGGCACTGTCGATCACCGTCGCGCCGTCCGCGACGAGCCCTGCCACCGCGAGGGCCATCACGACGCGATGATCCCCGTGGCCGCTCAGCGCCGTGCCACGGAGAGGGCTGTGACGGACAGCCAGGCCGTCGGACAACTCCTCTACCTCCGCGCCCATCTTCGCCAGTTCCCGGGCCATGACGCGGATACGGTCTGTCTCCTTCATCCGGGCCTGGGGCACGTTGAGCAGCCGGGTTTCACCTTCGGCCACGCACCCGGCCACGGCCATGGCCGGCAGCGCGTCGGGGGTGGCGTTGAGGTCGAAGGAACACCCCTGCAACCGGTCCGGACCACGGATCGCGACGCCGTCCGAGGTGACCTCGACCGCGCAGCCCATCTCCTGGAGCATATCCACCACGGCCTTGTCGCCCTGAGGGTCCCCCATGTCCAGCCCGCGCAACTGTAGTCGGGCACCCGTGACGGCCGCCGCCACAAGGAAGAAAGTGGCGCTGGAGAAGTCGCCGGGAATCGACGTTGAGAAGGAGTGGTACGCCTGCCCGCCGGGTATCTCGAAGTGGGAGTAGTCATCATCGCGGCGACACACTATGCCCTGGTTGTCCAGCCATTGCAACGTGATGCCTACGTAAGGAGACTCGTTCAGAAGGGGCACGTCGATGGTGCTCCTGCGGCGAGCAAGCGGACAGCTGATGAGCAGGCTGGACAGGTACTGGCTGGTGGGGCACTCGATGGCGACTTTGCCGCCCTGCAGTGGCCCCCCGACTCGGAGCGGAGCGCACCCGTTTCCCCGCTCGGAGACGGCCCGCGCCCCCAGGCTGCGCAGAGCCTCCAGCAGGGGGGCGGCCGACCTCCTCTGGATCTGCTCGTCGCCGGTGAACGTTGTGTCGTCCTCCGCAAGCGCTGCCGCGCCCAGGGCGAGGAACAGGGTGGTGCCGGAGTTGCCCACGTCCACTGTCCGGCCGGTTGCGGCGGGCGCGCCGGCGGTTCCGCGCACCTCCCACGCCTCGGAGCTCTCTGACCTCACCTCCGCCCCCAGGGCTTCACACGCCCTGATGCAGCTCTCCGTGTCGCTCGAACGGAGCGGCCTGATCAGGCGGGAGGTACCGCCCGCCAGGCTGCCAATAAGCAGCGCACGGATGGTATGAGACTTACTGCCGGGGATGTGGACGGCGCCGGCGAGGGTGCCGCCCTTGACCACGAGCCGCATGGTGCTTGACCTGTCGGAGAGTGTGTGTACGAGCCTGCTTCGGGGCCCACGATTATAGGCCGAAGATCGGGACGCGCGCAAGCTGCGCTTCGTTGCAACCCGGGCATGGCATCTGCGATAATCAACGCTGACAGGGCGGCGTGGGCAGGCCTCATCGGGGATTGTCTGTATTGCGAGCACAAACGGTGGATCGCATTGCGCTGACGGTGGACCTGGAACCGGATTGGGGGGTGCGCGGCAGCCGTGCGTACTGCGACGTCACGTTCCAGTTCCTCAGGTTCCTGGCCGACCGGGGCATGCGTGCCACGTTCTTCGTTGTCAGCGACTTGCTGGACGTTTCTGTGGAGCCCGTGTGCGCGATCGCTGAGCGGAACGAGGTGGGCTCACACGGACGCAGCCACCGCCTGCTGAGTTCCCTCAGCGAAGTGGAAGTCGGTCGAGAACTGCGTGAGTCACGAG
>JASFTU010000368.1:0-3674 GCA_050050635.1 Candidatus Brocadiaceae bacterium | reverse complement strand
AACGTACCTGCGCCCCACCCGTGCGTGCTTGACCCTAATGTCGTGAGCAGCCTTTGTCAAGACAGGAAACCCGGCCGCAGGAGGGAGGTGTGGGGCAGCGGATCAAGCTGGCCGAGCTGGAACGTGTGCGCTGCGGACAGCGCTGGTATCCACGATCCATCGCAGGTACGTCCGTCGCCACTTCCACGTCTTCTCCGCGCAGTTCACCCGGGACCACTCAAGCCATGCCTCGGCCAGCACCGCAAGGCTCACATTCTCCGCTTCCGCCTGCGCCAGCAGGCTGCTATCACCGTAGAGCTCGGCCATGCGCCGGTGAAATTGCCGCCGCGCCGCCCGCTCATCCGCCCCGAGATACCACCGTAGCCGCTTCTCAGTCTGCGGGTGCCGCACGTCCGCGCACCACTGGCCCCGTGCTTCGTACCACCAAACGTCCGGCATCTGCTATCACTCCGTGCTATCAAAATACCGTCGGTGGGGTTCCCCGCTTGCTCTAACGCCTTGCCCTCAAACGGGAAAGGATGGTACGCCCGGCAGGACTCGAACCTGCGACCTGCGGTTTAGGAAACCGCCGCTCTGTCCGCCTGAGCTACGGGCGCACCCGGCAAGTCCCTTCGTGCCCCCCATGATACCGCGCGGGCGCCGGGAAGCCAAACGACCCCCGATCAGGCAGACGACCACTCGCCACCCGGAAACCGGAATGCCCATCGGCCTACAACGACGGCGCGTAATGGCCTATAATGGCGTGTTTGGTGACGTGGACGGCCCCGCAAGACCCCACAAGGAGCGGCTGATGGACCCCGAGGAGATAATGGACAGCTTTCGGCTGGACACCCGGCCGAACTACATCCCGCAGGGCAACGAGGAAGAGCTGTTCACCCACGCCTTCCGTCAGAGGGTGCCGCTGATACTGAAAGGCCCCACCGGCTGCGGGAAGACCCGCTTCGTCGAGCACATGGCCAGCCACCTGGACCTGCCCCTGGTGACCGTCTCCTGCCACGAGGACCTCACGGCGGCGGACCTGGTCGGTCGCTTCCTGTTCAAGGGCAACGAGACGGTCTGGCAGGACGGCCCGCTCACGCTGGCGGTCCGCTACGGGGCGATCTGCTACCTGGACGAGATCGTCGAGGCGCGCAAGGACACCACGGTCATCATCCACTCGCTGACCGACGACCGGCGGATGCTCTTCATCGACCAGACCGGCGAGGTGCTCCGCGCTCACGCGGACTTCATGATGGTTCTCTCCTACAACCCGGGCTACCAGAACGTGGTGAAGGACCTGAAGCAGAGCACCAAGCAGCGCTTCGCTTCCCTGCAGTTCGGCTATCCGCCGGCGGACACCGAGACGCGCATCGTCGTCAGCGAGACGGGCGTGGAAGAGGAGACGGCCCGGCAGCTCGCCGAGATGGCCGGAGAGATACGCCAGTTGAAGGGGTTCGGACTGGAGGAGGGGGCAAGCACCCGCCTGCTGGTCTACGCCGGACGGCTGATCCAGGACGGGATGGACCCCCTGACCGCCTGCACCACCTCCATCAGCAACGTCCTGTCCGACGATCCGGAGATGATCGAGTCTCTCCAGGACATCGTGAACGCCCACTTCGGAGACGTGATGGCCCATGAGGCCGCCGAAGACGAACAATGACGCCCGACGAGGGGGGGAGTACCGGGGCTTCCCCCTCGGGAAGGTCACCTGGGGCTACCGCGAGCAGTTCCGCCAGCTTCTCGACAGCCTCTACGCGAAGGGCTTGTTGAACGAGAGAACGCGTCGGCCCGTCGATGTCTGCGGCACTCTCCTGCAGGAAGACATGCAGACCGGCGCCGACTACGTGCTGAGGGAGTTCCTCCGGGCCCTCGACGGCAGCGCCGGCTGGCTTCTGCGCGTGCCGGAGCTCTTCGCGGACTGGCGCGAGTTGGGAGCTGCACTGGCCGGCGAGAGGATCTACCTCGGCAAGCGCTACTTCCGGCTGTGGGCCGAGGGTCGGCTCCCGCAGCGTCCCGCCGAGGTGCGCCGGATGCTGCAGTGGGCCGCCCGGCTGAGGGAAGAGGATCCCGAACTGCCCTTCAGCTTCCTGAGCGGATACCCCGCGCTGCGCGAACGACTCGGTCTCCACGAGATCCCGGGCTTCATCGAGACGGCCATGGCAGTCTACAGCCGATCGCCGGACAGCGCCCGGAAGTTCCTCCGCCTGGAGTTGCGCTCGGCGGAGGCAACGGCCGAACGTCTCGGTCGGGCGTGCCGTCTTGATCAGATCAGTGACCGGCTGGGCAGGCTGTTCCGCGCCATCTCGGGCCGGTCCGTCGAGCTTCTGTCCCTCAGCCGGCTCGACTCGGACGAGCTGCTGGAGCGCGGATCGAGCGTCGTCTGTGCCCTGGAGCAACTCTACCTGCCCGAGCGCGTCGCAACGTTCGAGCGACGGGACCTCAATCGGGCCTACTACCTGGTCACCACGCTGCTGGCGGCGGCATGTTACCGTTTCGACAGCTTTTGCGCCGCCCACGGACGGGACGGCGTCCAGAGCGCCGTGGAGCTGTGTCGGCGCCGGCAGTCGCCCGCCCCCGACTGGTGCGCCTTCCTCCTTCAGCTCATCGAGGTGCGACGGGTCTGCCGGGCGGTGCGGCTCCGCTATCCAGGGGCTGTGCACATGCTGGAACGGGTCGCTCGAGCCGAGGCGCGGCTGCGCGGCGATGACCAACCGTACGACAGGTTGCTGGCTGCGACAGCCGGGGTAATCCCCTGCTGCGCGCTCGATGGAGAACTGCGCCGGATCGCGGAGTGGGTGGAGGAAGTCGCGGGGCGTTGTGCGACCTGCGAGTGCTCGCTCCAGGCGATCCGGGACGCCGTTCCGGCCTCGCCCGAAGTCCCGCCGCAGGCCAACCTCATGCGCGGACACCCCTTGAGCTACTTCCCCGATTTTGCCTTTCCGGTGAGCCCCAGCCGGCCTCCAGCCGACACCGTGGTCCTCAACAGGAGCCTCGCCGCGCGGGATTCCTCGCCCGAAGCTCAATCATTGACCCCCTCCGCCGAGGCCGGTCAGCAGATGGCCCGAGGGGAAGGGGACGCGGATCAGGACGAGCAGGAGGAAGAGGAAGGCCGGCTGTCCGCCGCTTACCTGTATGACGAATGGAACGGCCTGGAGAACGAGTACTACCGCGACTGGTGCGCGCTGAGGGAGGTCCGCCCCGAACCCCGACACGGGACAGCCGAGACGGATGAGCTGTTCCGGCAGCGCGTCGAGCGGGTCAAGCGGCTCTTCCAGCGACTGCGACCGGACCTGGTGAGCAAGGAGAAGTACCTGCAGAACGGTGACTCCATCGACATCGACTCGCTGGTCCGGTTTGTCACGCGGAGGAAGGCGCGGTCCTCAGCCCGGGTGCGCTTCTGGGTGAAGCCGAGGCTCCAGCAGCGGGACGTGATCACAGCACTTCTGCTGGACGTCAGCGGCTCGACGGGTCGAGAAGCGGGCCGCGAGGAGGTCCTGGAGGTGGAGAAACGCGCCGCCATGCTGCTGGCAACCGGTCTGGGAGAGCTGGGCGACCGGTTCGGCGTGTTCGGCTTCACGGGCAATACGCGCCGTGACTGCCGGTTCCACGTCTTCAAAGATTTCGGAGAGGAGTGGGACGCGCCGAGCCGGGACCGGCTGCGCTCCGCCCGGCCCGGCTCCTCGACCCGGATAGGT
>JASFTU010000367.1:0-3675 GCA_050050635.1 Candidatus Brocadiaceae bacterium | reverse complement strand
CCCGGCACGTGGCCATGGTGATGGACGGCAACGGCCGATGGGCACAGCAGCGCGGCCTGTCCCGGCTGGAGGGCCACAGGGCGGGCTTCGAGGCGGCCCGAACCATCGCCCAATGCTGCGCCGACTGGAACATCCCCGTGCTCACGTTCTTCGCCTTCAGTACCGAGAACTGGAAGCGCCCCGCCAAGGAGGTGCGCTTCCTGATGTCGAACCTGAGGAAGTTCCTGCGGAAGCACACGTCGGAGTTCGCCGAGAAGGGCCTCGCCCTGCGCCCCATAGGCAACCTGCAGGGACTTCCCGAGGACGTCCGGGCGGAACTCCGCAGGGCGGTAGAGGCCACGCGCGGGGGGGAAGCGCTCACTCTCGTGCTCGCCCTTAATTACGGGGGGCACGACGAGATCGTCCGCGCGGCCCGCAGCGTGGCGGCGCGGGTGCAGGAAGGTGAGTTGGAGCCGGAGGACATCGACGAGCGCGTGTTCGAGGAGCACCTCGATACGGCCGGCCTGCCTCACCCGGACCTGGTGATACGGACCGGAGGGGAGCGGCGCCTCAGCAACTTCCTGCTGTGGCAGGTGTGGTATGCGGAGCTGTACCTGACGGACACCTACTGGCCCGATTTCGGACGGGAGGAGTTCCGGGCGGCCCTTTGGGATTATGCCCGCCGCGAGCGACGCTTCGGCGCGGTGGGCCCTGCCACCCCCGGGGCATCGCCCGACACCTCTTAGGAAAGGACCGAACCTCCGACATGGATGCTTCGGAAGCGACGGAACAGGAACGCTCCTTGTCCGCCGCAACGGCGAGGCGGCAGCCGACGCCCGTGCTCGTCCGCACCGGTCTGGGCGCGGCCCTGATCGTTGCCGTGGCGCTGATGCTGGCGGTCGATTCGGCGTGGGATGCGGGTTACCTCTATGCAGCCGTTCTCGTGTCGGTGTCGGCCATAGGCCTGAGCGAGTTTGGCTCCCTGGCCGACCGACTCGGCATGGGGATTCGACGGACCGTGCTGGTGGTGGGGGGCGCGGGCATCTTCCTTCTGCAATGGGCGGGTTGGGTCCTGGAGACGCTCGACCCGTGGCTTGTCGGCATGGGCGCGGTATGCGTGCTGACCATGGTCCTGCTTGGCGCGCGGGTGGTGCGCGCCGAGATAGAGGGGGCCGTCGAGAGCGTCGGCGCGACGGTGGCGGGCTGGATTTACATCCCGCTCTTGCTGGGTTTCCTGACGGGCGTGCGGATGGAATGGGGAGTGGCCGGGATCATCACGGTTCTGGGCGTTTGCAAGGCCGGTTCCTCGGGCGCGTACTTCGCGGGCACCTTCGTGGGCCGGCGCAGGCTCGCCCCGCGCGTGAGCCCGTCCAAGACAGTGGCGGGAGCGGTCGGCGCGGTGCTGGGCGCGGTCCTGGCGGCCTACCTGTTGAGCCGCTCCCCGTGGGCGGTCATGAGGCCGTCGGTGGCCCCGTTGTTCGGACTGCTGGTCGCCGGCGCGGCGATGGTCGGTGACCTGGCGGCGTCTCTGCTCAAGCGGGAGGCCCGTCTGAAGGATTCCGGTCAACTGCTGCCGGGGCTCGGCGGAATGCTGGACATGGTGGATGATGTGCTGTTCGCGGCGCCGGTGAGCTTCCTCTTCCTGCGAGTGTACGCGGCCGTGGCCGCTGGAGGCTGACACACCGTGCAAAGGGTCCTCCAAATCGGGGGCCAGGACGAAGTCGTTCGCCTGTTCGGTCCCCGCGACGCTTACCTGAAGAAGCTGCGCGACGCGTTCGACGTGAACGTGGTGGCGCGTGGGGGAGAGCTGCGCATTCAGGGCAACGAGGACAGCGTCCGACGTTGCGAGGCGGCTCTGCTGCAGATGGAGCGGAAGGTGAGTCAGGGAGCGACCATGACGGAGGAACTGGTGCAAACGGTCGTCAGCAAACAGCTTTCTGCCCCGGCACCGGGGGCGGCGGAGGATCTGGAACCGTGGCCGGGCGTCTATCCCCGCACCCCCGGGCAGGCCGCTTACATACGGGCCATGCTCAACAACGACCTGGTGCTGTGTATCGGTCCGGCCGGCACCGGGAAGACCTACCTGGGCGTGGCGGTGGCCCTGGGCTTCCTGAAGCGGGGAACCCTGAAACGCATAGTGCTCTGCCGACCGGCCGTGGAGGTGGAGGAGAACCTCGGGTTCCTGCCCGGTGACATGTACGCGAAGGTCAACCCCTACCTGCGGCCCCTCTACGACGCCCTGCACGACCTGATGGACTCCCGGCGGGTGCAGCGTTACCTGGAGAACGACCTCATCGAGGTATTGCCGCTGGCCTTCGTGCGCGGGCGGACGCTGGACAATGCCTTCATCATCCTCGACGAGGGGCAGAACTGCACGGTCGGCCAGATGAAAACGTTCCTGACCCGGCTGGGGACGCACGCCAGGCTGCTGGTCACAGGGGACATCACCCAGATCGACCTGCCGCCGGATCGCAAGAGCGGGCTGGTGGATGCGCAGGAGCGACTCAGGGACGTTGCCGGCCTGCAGGTAGTCTGGCTCAGCGAGAAGGACATCGTTCGTCACCCGCTGGTGCGCCGGATACTGGACGCCTACCAGCGCGAGTCACCGCCGAGTCCGGGCGATGAACCCGATCGGGAGAAGGCCGATGCGGAGCCCGAGTGATAACCAGCAGGAGAGCGGCAAGAGGCGCTCCGAGGGACAGGAGACGGCCGGTGGCCTGCGGGGCCTGCTGGCACGCACGGTCTGGCTGGTCTTCTTCGGCGCGGCCATCTTCCTGATCCTCATCACCGGGGAAGCACCCGTGGGCGTGGAGCTGGGAGCGCCCGCCCCCCGCGACTTCAGGGCGCGCGTCGCGTTCACCAGCACCGACATGGAGCGGACCGAAGCCGCCAGGGACCGGGCGAAGCTCCAGGAACCGGCCGCGTTTCGGTACGACCCCGGCGCCTGGGAGGAGAGCGTCCGCACCGTCATGTCCTGGATAGCGGAGCGGAACGCCGCGGCGGTTCGGCAGCGCCTCCCGCGCGGGTTTGACGCGGATGGGTTCCTCGAGGCATTGCCGGAGTTGAGGGCCAGAGCCGACCGCCTGGAGCAGGCCCTGATGGCTCTGTCCGGCGCGTACATCGCTTCCCCGGACGATCTGGAGAGCACGCTGGTCGAGCAGAAGGAGACCTCGAAGGTCCGGCTCGTGGCGCCGGCCCAGGAGGACCGGATGGTGCCCCTGGCCGACCTTGTGCCGTTGCGGGGTGGGACGTCGGACTTCGCGGCAGCGGTCGGGCCGGCGCTGGAGGGTCTGGGGGAGCCCGGGGCGTCCCTTTGCGCGCGAGGCCTGGCCTTGCTCCTGTCGCCGAACGTGTCCCTGGACGTCGAGCGGAGCCGGGAAGCCGCCCAGATGACCGCCCGGCGGGAGCCGAAGCGGCTGAAGACGTCCGAGGCGGGCAGTATCATGCTCGCCGAGGGCACCCAGGTCCGTCCCCAGCACATCGAAGACCTGCAGCGCGAGAAGGAGCAGTATGAAGCCAGCCCGGCCGGACGGGTGCAGGAGATTCAGCGCCTGGTCGGCCTGGCGCTCCTGCTGGTGATCCTGCTGGCGACGGCGGTGATGTATGCGCGGCGATACCAGCCGGAGCTGCTGAATCGTCGGGTGCAGATGCTCTCGTTCATCTTTCTCACCCTGGTGGTCGTTGCCCTGGCCCGGG
>JASFTU010000366.1:0-3682 GCA_050050635.1 Candidatus Brocadiaceae bacterium | reverse complement strand
GACGTGCCTTCCCTCGAAGCGGGTGATGGGGAGCTGCTCAGGAAGAACTTCTGCGAGCCCCCAAACACCTGGCCGTCGGTTTCCACTGTACCTATCCGATACACCAGCGGGACGTTGATCGGGATCGACTCGCTGGGGCAGGTGGACGATCGGGCCGGAACGCCCGTGGCCCAGTCGCCCCGCTCCGACGCCCTGGCGCTGGGACGCGTCTACAACGTGGTCCCGCCCCTGGAGCCGATCTGGTGGTTCCTGCGGTCCCAGCAGGAGTTCTTCGACCACATCGCCGCGGGCGGCTCCTCCGCGGTGGGAACCACCGTGCTCAACACGGCCCTCGCCGAGGCCGTCCTGCTCGATGACAGCGAGGACCGCTACACCGAGCGTGACCCGGGCGTCGGCGCCGTGACGCCGATGGTGGGCACGCTCGGCGCGCAGAATACCTTCGTGACGATGCTTCAGGGCCTGCACGCCGCACCGCTGTTCGACCTGGACCCCGGCAGTCACGGGACCGCCGCCGAGGCGAGCGGCGTCGCCACGCCGGACACGCAGAACACCACCGCGGACGGCATCAGGGACGTGCGCCTGCAGTACGAGACCGACTACGACCAGGCGGCCGCTGCGCGCAACGTCGAGGCCGACCCCTTCCACTACACCATGCAGCCGTTCGCCCTCGAGTTCTGGATGCGCCCGGGGGACGACCTCGCCAGCCGCCAGCTCATACTCGACCTGGGCGACGGCGACGTGCCGGCCGAGGGCATCGAGGACGCCTTCAACCAGGTGCGGGTGTACCTGGACAGCGGCAGCATCGAGGTGAGGATCGACGACCCCATCTACGACGCCACCGTCGGCGCCATCAACTACGGCGGCTACGTCATCGCGCGCTCCTCGGCGGTTGACTTCCCGCTCGAGGGGGACGTGTGGCACCACGTGGCCATTGCCGCCGTGGGGACGTATCGCGACGAGATAGCCCTGTTCATCGACGGCATCTACGACGAGGACATGAGCTGGGAGTACAACTACGTGGACGACACGGGGGCCGCCGGCACCGCCGACCAGACGACCGTGGCGGACAGCTACTTCTGGCCCCTGGCGATGGAGGTGCCCAACGACAGCACGGTGCTGTCCAACGACGTGGGGCCGCTGGCCACCAGCATTACGCTCAGCGACGACATCGGCCTGCCGCCCGACGGCGGCATGATCATCATCCACCGCAACTCCGACGGGCAGGAGTTCACCTACAGGTACGACAGCGCCGTGGGCACGACGGTCAACCTGTCCGCCCCCATCGGCAACGCGCACGCGGCGGGGGACCCGGTCGTGTCCATGATCCCGCTGGTGCAGACCGACGTGCAGTGGCAGGGCGGGACGAAGTCCGTGCCCGACGACGCCGATCGGCTGGGACTGTGGGGGCACTCCGACACCGGCTCGGGCTCCTCCTACGACTCCGACCCGGCCACCGACGTGGTGCCCTTCGATGCGGGGACGCTGGTGGACGAGACCGCCGACCACATAGTGGACGCGGGTTTCCCCGGTTACTTCTGGGTGGGTTTTTCGCCGCTCGATTTCCCCCTGGAGGATGAGTCCGGGGTTGCGATCGATTTCGGCATGGACAACTACTGGAAGGTCTTCGATTACACGGCGTTCACGGCGAACCAGAACGGCGTCCTGGCGGGCGTGCTGCCCAGCGGGCCGCTGGGTCCGGAGCCGGCGCCCGGCTCGCCCCGCGTCCTCAGCGTCGGAGGCGACCGGGACGGCGTGAGCCGGTTCGCCGGTGATCTGGACGAGGTGCGCCTCACGGCTCTGCCCACGGCCCTGGTGGACAACGGGGGCTGGAGCGGTGGAAGTGCGGCCGCGCAGATCCGCCACTGGGAGTGGAACGTGGACGACGAGGCGGAGCTGCTGGACGGGGCCGCCTGCCCGGTGGGCGCCGCGCCCATGCCGAGGACCGGCGGGTACTTCATCGCCGAAGGCGCACTCTACAGCTACACCTCCTACGACGACAACCCGGCCAACGCCACCTACGGCGAGGTGAGCGGCATCCAGCAGGTGGAACGCGACCTGACGCCGTCCGGCGCAGCCGGCCTGGTGGCGGCCGGACACAACGCGCTGCACCGGATCATCCCGCTGACCTTCATCGAGACCACCACGCTGGCGAGCGACTTCCCCGACGCCGGCCTGCCGGGCGACGAGCAGCAGCACATCCCGGTAGAGGACCACACGGCCTTCCCGCAGACGGGCTACGTGCAGATCGGCGGGGAGATCGTGGGCTACTCCGGCAAGGACACCGACGCGGTGAACGGCTGGGATCGGCTGCTGCGGCCCCGACCGCTGCTGGCCGCGAAGCCGAACGCCAAGAGCGCCTTCCCGAGGGAGGCGTACGGCACGGAGGCGCCCGTGGGCGGCCACGGCGTCGGCGCCGTGGTCCGGCACGTGCCCGTCCGCCACTTCGACCGCTACCGCTTCGAGGGCGGCTGGACCGACCACGACGACTACGGCAACACGCAACTGGCCACGGACATGTGCATGTTCAGCTTCGGCCTGGACGCCGCCGACAGCCAGTTGAGGAAGATCAAGTGGCGGTTCAGGGAGCCTCTGGACGCCCCGCAGCGTCTTATCGTGATGATCAACCTGGATCCGGCGACCGTGACCTGGGACCAGGATCCCAACGACACCGAGACACTCTGGGTGGATGCAAGCGGGAAGGTCGTCCGCGCCACGTCGGAAGCCAACGCCGCCGACCTGCTGTGGGGCTTCGAGCTGGACAGCCAGGACGCCGGCGTGGCGGGCGTCGAGGAGTGCACGCTCTGGGTCTACGATTCGACGGGCGAGCATCCGACGATCCCGGCGAGGGTAGAGGTCCGGTTCTACTTCGATCTCAGCTTCGTTACCCCGCTGGCCCCGGACACGTTCGATTCACCCTACAGGTTCAGCTACGACGCTGTGACCGACACGGTGCAGCAGGACGGCTGGGAGACCATGATGGAGCTGGACACGGTCGGCATCGAGATGGTGCCGGAACCGACGACGTTCTGAACCCCGCACGCGATCAACACGGGATACACGGCATGACAGAGAGCAACAAGGTAAGAGCCCCGGCGGGACGGGCCGGCGCGGGCGGCTTCACGCTGGTGGAGCTGCTGGTGGCGCTGAGCATCCTGCTGATCTTCGGCCTGATGGCGGCCACCGCCCTCAGCTACGGCAGCCGGCTGTGGCGCTCGGCCCATCGGCGCAGCTACGCCTACGACGTGGCGTCGGCGGTGTTCCAGCAGATCGACGACGACCTCAGCGCCGCCAGGAGCCAGTTCTGGGGCACGGAGGAGAACGCCTTCGACACCCGCATCAAGCTCTGGGCGGACCACGACGGCCTCTTCTCCGGCACGGCCGGCGACCAGGTCGGCGGCCGACAGCGGCTGCGGTTCGTGCGCGGCATCCCGGACGCCACCGTCAACCCCCGCATCCGCCAGGCCGGGGACGGCGTTGACAACGACGGGGACGCGCCGGCAATCGACGAGGAGTACTACAACCTTCAGGACGACGACGGCGACGACAGGGTGGACGAGGACCTGATGCCGGTGGAGGGGATGTGCGAGGTGGCCTACCTGCTGGGGTTGGGCAACGACGGGTCCGGCCCCGGAAGCGACGGCTATACCGATCAGAACACGCTGTACCGCGGCGTCCTCGCACC
>JASFTU010000365.1:0-3687 GCA_050050635.1 Candidatus Brocadiaceae bacterium | reverse complement strand
CGCCCGCACTATAGGACGCAGATCAACCTGCTCGTAGCCTGAGGACGCGGTGTCTCCCCGGCCGTCGAGCGGATCAATGCAGTAGACCGTCGCATGTCTGCTGTTTAGTGCCATTATCACCGAGGACAGCCCCTTGTAGGTTCCGATCTCAACGATTGTGCCGCCACGGGGCACTTCGCGCGCGTAACGGGCGAGCAGGCCCCGCTCGATCGGCTTGAGGAAGCCCTCGATGTCTATCTTGCCGGCCGGTATCGGAACACCCACACAGGCGGCAGAGGACCACAAGCGCCGCATAAGTCCCCGGCGAATGCCCTTCAGGTGCCGCAACCCGGCAAGCCCGCCCCTATGCGCGTCTCCCCTCGACCGCTTTCTCACCATCTCACCAGCATCCTCCCCTGCGTAACGTGGTCGCTCAAAGTGGCGACGGTCCGGCTAACCCCAGTCGAATCGCCTTCCCAGTAACTCAAACAGTTGCTCGTTATATGGCGCATAGAACCGGCGCAACTCTCTCCGCGCGTCGCGTGGCATGTCGGCGTAGCGGTTAGGGTTATAGACTTTGAAGCGAACCGAATCCCACGGAGGAAGCCCGAGGAACGATAGCACTTCGGCATACGTCTCGGCGGGATCAGCGAAAAACCGTTCACTGCCCACGAAGAGGACCTGCTCGCGTGGGAACAGCGACAGCATGCGTCGCACCTGGTCCACGTATATTCCCCTGGCCACGTATGAGAAACGCCTGACGGCCGGGCTGTTGTACCCAGGATCTGCCTCCATTCTCTCCCGCTCGGCCGCCGTCCTTTCCTCCTCCAGGGCTATTGCTTTACGGAAGCACCGGTCTTCGCGACTGGCGCGCACCTCGTGCTGGTAGCCGGAGAACGCCCGCTCAACGGGATCGCGGAACAGGGCTATGAGCCGCGCCTCCGGCAGATCTCTGGCGATGCGCGCCATGGCGTGCGGGTGGAAGATGTAGTCGGGCGTTGCTTCGCCAGTTACAGGATTGTCTCTGGAGTCCGACGATCCGCAGTGGGACAGGGGACGCAGAGGGAAACGCGACCGGTACCAGGCCATCCCCTTGTGGTAGTGCAAGCTGAAGTAGTTCACTTCCTTCCGCTCTGCCTCCAGCACATGCGGATGCTGGGTCAGGTAGTTATAGAGGGACGTGGTACCGCATTTCTGGGCGCCCACGATGATGAAGGCAGGCTCCATGCGCCAACGGGCGGTCATGATGCGATACGTTCGGTTGAGTACGTCGCCAAGCCGCCAAGGGTGGCGAGCCAGGGCTCTGAGGCCCCGCCAAAGCAGCTCGAGCCTGCCCCGTGGCACAACTGCCCGCGAATCCGGTTGAGTGCTTTCCACTACCGCGCCCTCCTTTGCCCGGGCGATCCTGCTATCCGCCCTGCGCGGCTGGGGATGCGTTCATTCACTTGCGCCGACCTCCGCGGTTTCCCTGCTCGCCTCCAGTGAAGGCACGAGCGGAGTCAGAAGTATCTTGGCCGTCTCCGAGCCGAGTCGGTACAAACCGGGGCTGCCGAATCGGATCGCCGCGGCGTACACGACAACCCCGACTCCTATCTCGCTGCACAGAAGCCAGGTCGCTCCCAGCCCAACCCGAACCGCCCCGTAGCGGTAGAGGAAGACGGCGGCCGCCATCGCGATCGTCGCACCCACCGGGCCGCGCAACGCCCGGTAGAGCCTCCCGAAGCGTAAGCCGATGACCCGGGCGAGTAGGAAGAGCAACACCGGGTTGACCAGCATCTGCAGCCCGGTGTAGGCCACCGCAACCCCCTCAACGCTCCAGCGCAGGCCAATGACGAACGCCAGCACCGTAAGGGGAGTCTCGCACAGCTTGTACCCGAAGTGCAGGCCGGCCCGGCCCTGCGCCCTCAGTATATGTGTCACCGGGCCCGTGATCGACTGGAGGGCGCCCGTGAGGGCAAGCACCTGGATGAGGAAGACGGCCCGCAGCCACTTCTCTCCCAGGATGAGCGGCACGGCGTCGGGCGCGACGATCACCAGCCCCGCCATGGCGGGGAACGTGATGGCCGCGACCATCTGGCTCATCTCCAGGAAGCCCCGGCGCACCCGGGGCAGGTCGTTCTGGACGGCTGAGAAAGCGGGGAAGACCACCTGGGAGATCTGGCGGCTGACCCGCCGCAAAGGCAGCAACATGATGCGGTACGCAATCGTGTAGACCCCGAGGGGCCCGGGGCCGAGGAACCGCCCGATCAACAGGTAATCGGCATAGCGTGAGAAGTAGTGCAGCAGGCTGGCCCCCGTCACGTTGGCGCCGAAGCGGAACATGCCCCGGATCGACCCCGGTCGCGGCCGGGCCCTCGGGCGCCAATCGCCCAGCAGCCACAGGCTGGCGCCGAAGACGATCTCGTAGGTCAGTCCCTCGGCCACGAGCGCATACACACCGAAGTCCAGGAGGGCCATCGTTATCCCGACGGCGCCGCCCACGACCTTGCTGACGATGCGCGTCACCACCAGGCGGCGGAAGTGCAGCCTCTTGCGCAACAGGGATGCAAAGACGCCCTGGAAAGAGGTGACGAAGAAGCGCATCCCGATGAATATGGCCACCGTCGCCAGTATCGGCTCGTCGTAGAACTCGGCGATGAGCGGCCCGGCGGCGGCGGTGAGCCCCGCCAGGATCAGCCCGACCGCCACGTGGATGGTGAAGACCGTGGTGAGTTGCTCTTCGGTCACGTCGCGCCGCTGGATGAGCGCGAGGCCGAGCCCCAGCCCCTTGAACCTCTCCAGGAAGGCGGTGAAGACGACCACCATCCCCACCAGGCCGAACGCCCGTGGCAGCAGCAGCCGGGCCAGTATGCCCGTGATGCAGAGGGACAGGACCTGATCCACCACCTGGCCGACGCCCAGCCAGCCGAGGCCCTTGACTGCCTTTTGTTTCAGTTCGCTCGGCATCCCTGCTCGCTCGTTCTCAGTTCAGGAGCGGCGCGGCGAGAACCGTCTTCAGGTATGGCATCGTCACGTGTCTCTCCACGGCCAGGCGCCGCAGCGACAGCAGATCGGCGCCCGGCAGACGACTGACCCCGCCGCCGTAGGAGTAGGCCAGCTCGTAGCCGGCGGCAAGTGCCCTCTCCCGCGTCTGCTCGCTGAAGCTCCCCACCGGGTAGGAGAGCGTCCTCACCGGCTCTCCGAGCCGCTCCTCGAGGGCCGCCCGTGAGCGCGTGAGCTGGTCCGTGGCCTCCTCACCATCCACCATCGTCAGCACCGGGTGTGTCCAGGTATGGCTGCCGATGCCCATGCCGGCCTCCCGCAGGGCGCGCACGTCGTCCCAGGACATGACCAGCTCCTCGGCGGCTTCGGCCTCGTCGGGCGCCACGCCCGTCGCTTCCTGCAGCAGCTCCAGCAGTTTCTCCACGTCCAGGCCCGGCGTGCGTTTGACCACCCGCAGGAGCCGACGCCGAGACTGCTCCTTCGCCTCCGCGGAACCCAGGTCCAGTTCCATGCGCCGCGGGTAGTCCAATGCGGCGCTGCTGCGGGGCGAGGTCCGGACGCAGAAGGCCAGTCTGTCCCACCAGAACGGCCGCCGCTGCTCGACGTTGCCCGGGCAGACGAAGAAGTCGGCCGTCACGCCGGCCTCCCGCAGAAGGGGCAACGCGACGGTGCGGTTGTCGCGGTAGCCGTCATCGAAGGTGATGACGACCGGGTTGGGGGGCAGCT
>JASFTU010000364.1:0-3690 GCA_050050635.1 Candidatus Brocadiaceae bacterium | reverse complement strand
ACTTCCCGAAGTTCTCGGTGGAGTCCCTCTGCGCGTTGAACGAGTCCGCCCTGGAGGTGGCAGAGCTGCTGCAGCAGTTGGCCGACCGGATGTGGACGGAGGGTTGCGTGCGCGCCGGGCGGGACGAAGTCCTGCTCGATGCGGGGGTCTTCGCCCGCACCCCGGCTGCCGTGCGCAAGGTCGCCGTGGCCCGGGCCGTTGCGGCTCTGTTCCCCGCCGGGGATGCGCCGGCACTGCGGTCGGAGCACTACCGGGATGGTGCCGCCCTCGCGGAAGCCGACACGGGGACGGAGCTTTCCCTCCCCCGTGGCGTGAAGGCCCGCAGGGAGCACGGCGTGATCTACTTCCGCCGTGGGCCGGAGCCGGAGCCCTTCACGCCCCGTGAACTGCCCCTGCCCGGAGGGATAGGTCTGCCCGAACTGCGCCTGCGCGTGGAGTGCGAGATCATGCCCGAGGGCACCGTTTCGCCGGAGCACGCGGCCGACCTGGCCTCCGATGACCGCGTATATGTGAGCCTGGATGCCGTGCAGCTTCCCCTGACGCTGCGGTCGCGACGGCCCGGGGACAGGTTCCATCCCCTCGGAGCGCCGGGGGAGGCACGGCTAAAGGAGTTCCTCATCAACTCGAAGGTGCCGCAGCACGAGCGCGACCGGATACCGCTCGTGACCGACAACGCCGGACGGATAGTGTGGGTGGTCGGTCACAGGATCGGGCATCCCTTCCGACTCACGAGTCGGGCACAACGCGTCGCCCGGCTACGCGTGCGCGAGCTGGGAGCCCGGGGCCCCCGGCCGAGGTGACCGACCGGTTGCTTTTGCGGCGGGGGCTGGGATAGGATACCTGGGCCTGTCTATGGGCAGACTCCACATGAAGATTTCCACCTGCATAAAGCTCATCATCCTGGGAGCACTTCTTCTGGGCGCGGGCCTTCTGGTCCGCAAAGTGCGTTACGAAACCAGTCCGCCCCGGGTTCGGCAAGCGCTGCAGGATGAGTTCCAACGGGCTCTGGACGCCGACCTTGCACTGGGGCAAGTGCGCTTTGAGCTCAACGGGACTCTCCACGCCCAGAGCGTGCGGGTGACGGCGCCCGGGCAGGAGACACCCCTCTTCGAGTGCCGCCGCCTCGTCGCCGCCTTCGACAGACGGCAGATGCTGCGCATGCGTCAGATCGTGCGGAAGTTGACTCTGGTCAGACCGACCTTCCGCCTTCTCCACCTGGCGGAGGAACGGCAGTGGAACGTGCAGGCGCTCGGCCTGCAGCCGGGTGGTGCCGGCCGGCCCGCTCCGGGACTGCTCGCCGACGGTATTGTCATCGAGAACGGCGCCCTCGTCGTCTCTTACGGGCGCCTGTTCAAAGACCCGAAACCCAGGAGGTACGAGGGCCTGTACCTGCGCCTGAGCCGCGACACCGGCGCCCCGCACGTGTGGCGTCTGGAAGGACAGATCCTGCGCGGCCCGTTGGAGGGAACCCGACTGCGGGGCTTCTTCGCGGGTGGCCGGCCGCGGCAGTTCCGGTTGCAGATCGAGGCGGACAAGCTGCAGGCCGATGAGGCGTTCTGGCACTACATCCCGCACGGGTCGAAGGTGTGGCGTGACTACCGCCCGGAGGGCCTGCTGACGACGAAGGGCACCGTGGCCTCTCGCCCCGACGGATCGATCTCGTACTCCCTCACTGTCGGCACCCGGGGAGCAACCGCGAAGACGAAGTTCTTCCCGGCCCGCGCCGAGTCGGTCCACGGCACCGTTCTCATCTCAGACACCGGGGTCGAAGTGCGCGACATGGTCGGGCGTGTGCCGGTCCGGGAGCTGGGGGTCTCCGACCCCGACCGCCTGCCCGTGCAGATCAGGGCGGACGGTACCTCCGGGCCGGGCCAGGGGCACTACACGGTCAGGGCGCAGAACGTGCCCATCTGTCGCCGCACGATCGAGGCCATCCCGGGAGCGGGTCCCGAGGTGTGGCGGCGCCTGAGGCCGGATGGAAACTGTGACCTGGCGCTGACCATCCGTCCCACCCGCGAACGGGGGACGACCTTCCGTGCCGAGGCGGACCTGCGGGGCAGCACGTTGCGGCCGGCCGAGGTCCCGGCGCCTCTGCGCGACGTGAGCGGGACGGTGATCGTGGACGGTGGGGGCATCACGATGCGCGGCATACGCGGCTCCCTGGGAAGGGAGGGGGACTCGGACGAGGTTCGCCCGGGGGCGCGGTTCGCCGTTGACGGCCACGTCGCGCCCGCCCAGGAGAAGGCCGACCTCGATCTGCGCTTCCATAACCTCCACACCGACGAGGAGCTGATCAGGTCGATCCCGACGTACGGCGACCGGATATGGGAGGCCGCGCACCCTGAAGTGGCGTTGGACGGCCGTGTCCTGCTCCAGCAGGAAGCCGGGGAGGACGGGCGCACCTCCTGCAGTGCCGACCTGCAGTTGCACGGTGGGCGTGCTCAGCTCGGCGTGTGGCCCATGCCGATGGAACTCCTCTCGGGCACCCTGAGGCTGCGAGGCCCCGAACTGGCCATCGAGGGGTTGAGGATGGAGCTCGCCCCCCGGTCCGGCGCGCAAGGCGAGGGAGGTGGCCACGTCGAGGCCAGCGCAAGAGTTCAACTTGCCAAGGGCAAGGCAGCGGTCAACGTGCGGGCGCGGGACCTCAACATGGAGGAGCCGCTCGTGACCTCCATCCCCGGCATCGGGACGGAGATCTGGGAGGAGATCATGCCCGCAGGCGTGGCGTCCTTGGAGGGGACGATCACTTACGAACGAGCCCGCGGGAATCCGGTGACCTGTGCGCTGGAAATTGACCTGCACGACGTCGCCATCAGCAGCAGGTCGATGCCGGTCCCGGTCCAGGGCCTGTCTGGCCGGATCCTTGTCACTGAGAGGCGGGCGATGGCCGACCGCCTGACGGGGGTGGCCTGCGCCGGGCAGGTGGACGCCGCCATCGTCGCGTACTATGGAGTGGAGGGCGAATACCCCACGTACGCCGGAACCATCGAGTTCCGCCAGGTGGATCTGGCCGAGCTCCTCGGCGCCCTCGAGGAGGAACCGCCGGAGGTCTCCGGAACGCTCTCCGGCACGGCGGACGTAGGTGGCATCCTCGGAGGCGGAACCGGAGTGAGGGCAGAGGGGCAGGTCGCATTGACCGGCGGCCGGCTGTGGGAGGCGCCGTTCTTCACGCGGCTCGTGAACGTGCTGCACCTCAGCCTCCCGTCAAGGGGTCCTGGGCGGCAGCGCGGGGATGCCCTCTTCTCCCTGCTGAACGGTGTGTGGACCATCGACGAGTTCGAGATCACGGGGGGTGGCCTGAGCGTGAGCGGCTACGGCACGGTGAAGCGCAACAGGGAGCTGGACCTCACGATGGCGGTCGTCGGTGCGCCGGAGCCGGGCGGCGGAATACCCGTGATCAGCAGCGTGGTGGGATGGCTCATGCGCGGCGTGGAGAGGGAGCTATTCCGCGTGGAGGTCTCCGGCACCCTCGACGATCCAAGGTTCAAGCCCAAGCCGCTCATGCGGATCATGTCCCCCATCACCAGCGTCCGGAGCATCCTCGTCAGCCCGCTGTTCGCACCGGAGGGAGAGGAAGGCGACTGACAGATGGCACAGCCGCACATAGTCGTCGTTGGCAGCACGAATACCGACATCACGGTGGTCGCCGAGCATCTGCCTGCGCCGGGCGAAACTGTGCTGGGCAGCGAT
>JASFTU010000363.1:0-3691 GCA_050050635.1 Candidatus Brocadiaceae bacterium | reverse complement strand
GACGGCGGCCTGGAACATGTGTCCGGCGCAGTAGAGTTCGTGGGCGTGGAAGTCCTCCCAGCGTCGCTCCCGGTTGGCTTCCACCATGGACGTGTTCAGGTAGCCGCTTGCCTCCTGTGCCGGCAGGACCGCCTCGATCACGTCCTCGACCTGTTGGCGGAGGCCACGGTCTTCCCGGTTGGCCAGCGCGTAGCAGGCCGCCTCCAGCCACTTGTAGAGGTCGGAGTCGGTGGCCAGACGCCGTTCGCGCGGCCGGTCACACCGTCCGCACAGGCGCAGGAAGTTGTCCAGCACGTGGTGAGAGCGCAGCCGCTCCAGCATCAGGGGGATGGAAACGTCGCGGTTGAGGCGCACGCGCTCCGCCCAGAACCCCGTGGTCAGGGCGACCGCCCCGAGGGGCACCGGGCGCAGCCGAGACTCCGGGCTTGCGGAAGTGTCCGTCACGAACGCGGCGTTCGGGGGTTCCTGCGCGCTCACGGTACCTGGCTCCACCTGCGGCCTTCTCCTGCGGCCTTGCGGCGCGGGCTCAGAGGTCTATGAAGACCTTCATGCATTCGACCCCCTTCTCCTCGATGAACTTGTAGGCCGCTTCGTACTCCTCCAGCGGGAAGTGCTTCGAATCCAGCGGCTCCGTCGCGACCTCCCCCGCGCCGATGCGGCGGACGGCCTCGTCGTAATCCTCGTGTTTGTACATCAGTGTGCCGACGACCGAAAGCTCCCTGTCCTGGACGATGGCCAGTTGCGTCGGCACGGCCTCCGAATAGACCGCGACGACGACGATCGTGCCCCCCTTGTTGACGCCTTCGATGGCCTCGTGGACCGCCTCCTGGGCGCCCGAGCACTCAAGCGCGATGTCGAAGCCCTCCTTGCCGAAGACCCGTCGGGAGGCGTCCGCCAGGCTTTCCTCGGCGGCGTTCGACGTGGCAGGGGTTCCGCAGTCCTCCGCCTTCTGCAGCCGGAACTCGGCCACGTCGGTGATGAGCACGTTCGCGCCGCGGCACCGGCACACCTGGGCCACCAGGTTCCCGATCGGTCCGGCGCCGAGCACGGCCACGTTCCTGCCGTCCATACCGGGGGCACGGCCCGTTGCGTGCACGGCGACGGCGGTCGGCTCGACGAGCGCTCCCTGCTCGTGGCTGAAGTCGTCCGGCAGGGGCACCAACCTGTCGGCAGCCGTCACGAACAGGTCCTGAGCGCATCCGGGGGCCTGGAAGCCCTGCACTTTCAGGTTGTCGCAGATGTGATAGTCGCCTCGCCGACAGGGCCGGCACTCGCCGCACACGATCTGTGGCCGCGCGGTGGCCTTCGAACCGCCCTGGATGCCTTCCACGCCCTCGCCCACGGCCTCGACTACAGAGGAGAACTCGTGCCCCTGCACGACGGGGTAGGACGTGAAGGGATGCCTGCCGTGGTTGACGTGGACATCGCTGCCGCAGATGCCGATGCGCCTGACGCGGAGCAGCACTTGCCCGGGTCCCGCCTCGGGCTCGGGCACTTCCCTCAGCTCGATCTTGCCCGGTTGGGTCATCACTGCCTGTTTCACTTTGCTTCCTCCTCTCGTTCCTGTGGGGCCCGTACGCGCAACGCATCGCGGGCGCCGGCAGGGAGGACCTGCGCAGCCCGCGGAACACACATGGTAGGGACGATCCCCCGGCTCGCCAAGTGAAACGGCGCCGTGGGTTCGCCAGCGGGCCTCTGGGCGTTATCTTTGACAGCCTGCGGCGTATCTGCGAGAATACCATGCCCCGGGGGAGGGCCTTTCCCGTAAGTCTTGATCCACTGAGGAGTAGAGAGATGGCGGTCACCAACCTGGAGGGCGACTACGACCTCGTGCTGTACGGCCTCGGCGTGATGGGCGAGAACTTCATCCGCAACTTCGCCCGGAAGGGCTACCGCGTCATCGGCGTGAACCGGACCGTGTCGGTGACGGAGAGGTTCGCGGGCGAGGTCAGCGAGGAAGACATCGCTGATCACGTGGGGACCGCCGAGACCCTGGTGGAGGCCTGCCAGCATCTGAAGAGCCCGGGCGGGGCGGTCCTGGCCATGATCAAGGCCAACGATCCGGTCCTCGACCCCTGGGGGCCCATCGACCAGCTCTTCTTCTCCGGCTCGAAGGCGAAGTACTCCGATGAGGACCAGAGGGACGTTCCGCCGCTCATCGACCTGGTGCCGGAGGGTACGGTCATCATCGACGCCGCGAACTCCCATCCGCGGAGCACCAAGGACCGCTGTGAGGAGTTCGCGCGGCGGGGGATCCCGTTCATCGGCACGGGGGTGAGCGGTGGTTCCGAGGGCGCCCTGAAGGGGCCGTGCATCATGCCCGGCGGCAGCCGGGAGGCCTACGAAGTAGTGGGCGAGATGCTGGAGAAGGCGGCCGCCCAGGTGGACGGTCCCTGCTGCACCTACATCGGGGACCATGAGGCGGGCCACTTCGTCAAGAACGTCCACAACGGCATCGAGTACGGGATCATGCAGGCCATCAGCGAGGTCTACTACGCGCTGGCCAACCTGCTGGACCTATCGCCGGAGCAGATCGAGCCCCTCTTCGCCGAGTTGAACGCGGGCCGGCACGGCGGCTACCTCATGGAAATCTCCACCGAGATACTCGGCATGACCGACGGGGAGACCGGCAAACCCATGCTGGACGTGATACTGGACCGAGCCGGTCAGAAGGGCACCGGCAAGTGGACCTCGCAGATCGCCTTCGACCTCGGCGTACCGGTGCCCACCATCGCCGCGGCGCTCCAGGCGCGCATCATGAGTTCCTTCAAGGATGCCCGTGTGGCGGCCGCCGGGAAGCTGAACGGTGTGGAGCTGGGCGGCTTCAACGCCGATGAGCGGGAGCGCCTCACGGGAGCGGCGCGCGATGCGCTCTACGGCTCCATGATCGCCGCCTACGCGCAGGGATTCTGGTTGATGGGAGAGGCCTCGGAGGCGGAGCCGGACGAGAACGGCGGCGACTACGACTTCACCCTCCAGATGGAGGAGATCGCGCGCATCTGGAAGGGAGGCTGCATCATCCGCTCGGAGCTCCTCGACCCCATCCGCGAGGCGTTCCAGCAGGTCCCGGACCTCCATAACATCATGCTCGCACCCCGGTTCAGCGGCGTGCTCAACGACGAAGGGTTCCAGCGGAACTGGCGCTGGTGGGTCCGGAAAATGGTTGGGTGTGGCTTGCCGGTGGATGCCATAGGCGCCTCGCTGAACTACTTCGACACCTACCGGACGGCCCGCCTGTCGGCGAACATGATCCAGGCCCAGAGGGACCGTTTCGGCGAGCACGGCTTCGAGCGCGTGGACCGGGAAGGCAGGGGCTACCACCTGAGCCCCGCTGAGTAAGGCTTCCCTCCGCTTCACCCTCCTGCTACCTGAACGGAGTACGACATGGCTTTCCAGGGAGCGCTGACGGAAGAGCAGATCGAGGAGGACCCGCGACAGCAGTTGCGCAACTGGGAGCGGGAGCACGACTTCGCGGTGTGCATCGACACCGACGGTTGCGTGCTGGACAACATGTGGGCGAAGCAGGTCATCGTGTTCCACCCCCACTACATGGACATGAACAGCCTGCGCGGGATCGAGATGTTCTTCCGCCTCCACGCCGAGCACCACAACCTGTGGGCCACCACGCGCGGCTGCGACCGCTACGTCGCCGTCCAGCTCACGCTCCGCTCGCTCCAACAGGATCCCGAGG
>JASFTU010000362.1:0-3724 GCA_050050635.1 Candidatus Brocadiaceae bacterium | reverse complement strand
TGAGCGAACAAAGACACGCGGTAAGGTAACACCAGTATGGCCAGAAACACTGGACCCAAGTGCAGGCTATGTCGCCGGGAAGGGGTCAAGCTCTTCCTGAAGGGCACTCGATGTCACACGGCCAAGTGCCCGATCGAAGGTCGCAGCAAACCGCCGGGCATGCACGGCTGGCGGCGCGGCCGGCCGAGTCCCTACGCAATCCGGTTGCGCGAGAAACAGAAGTGCAAGCGGTTCTACGGGGTCTTTGAGAGGCAGTTCCGGCGCTACTTCGATGAAGCCCAGCAGGCCGGCGGCAATACCGGGGAGAACCTGCTGGCGCTGCTGGAGCGGCGCCTGGACAACGTCCTGTGCGTCTGCGGGCTGGCCGTCTCCAGAGCACAGGCCAGGCAGCTGGTGACCCACCGGCACATCCAGGTCAACGGCCGGACCTGCGACAAGCCGAACTACCTGGTGGATGAGGGGGACGTCATCCGGCCCGAGCCCACCGATGCCATCCTGGACATGGTGCGTGCGAACCGCGAGGTCATGGACCATCCGGAGGTCGGCTGGCTGGAGGTCAACGACGCGGATCTCACGATCCGCGCGGTGCGGATGCCGGTGCGGGACGACGTCTCAGTGGATGTCCAGGAGGGACTGGTAGTCGAGTTCTGTTCGCGCTGACGAACAGGGCAGGGGGGTTTTCGCTTTTCTTCGCGACGACTGATCGGAGGCTGACATATGGCTGTCAGAGTCAGATGGCGCGGCCTGGAGTTGCCCTTCCAGGTGACCTACGATGCGGAGACGCTCACGGACACGCACGGTGAGTTCGTGGCGGAGCCATTCGAACGCGGGTTCGGCCACACCATCGGGAACAGCCTGAGGCGCGTGCTCCTCTCTTCTATCGAGGGCGCCGCCGTAGTGGCGGTTCGGATCGATGGTGTGGAGCAGGAACTGAGCGCACTGGAGGGCGTGCGTGAGGACGTGCCCGAGATCGTTTTGAACATCAAGGAACTGGTCCTCAGGGTGCATCCGGACGAGGAGAAAGAGCTGCGGGTGGAAGCTCACGAGAAGGGCGTCATCACGGCCGGGGATATCGAGCCTGATCCCGATGTGGATATCATCAATTCCGACCAGGTCATCGCTACGCTGACCGAGGAGGTCGACTTTGCCTGCATGATGACTGTGCGCAAGGGCCGGGGCTACGTGCCCTCCGAGGAACTGGACCTCCCCAAGTCGATGGGGCTGATCCCGCTGGATGCCCTCTTCTCGCCGGTCAGGAAGGTCAGCTACCGAGTCGAGGACACGCGTGTTGGGCGCAGGACGAACTACGACCGGCTGATCATCCAGATCGAGACCAACGGAGCCGTATCCCCGGAGATGGCTCTGGTGGAGGGGAGCAAGATCCTGCGCAAGCACCTCAACCCCTTCGTCGAGTACTTCGAGCTGTCTCGCCAGCTGCCGCAGGAAGCCCCTGAACCCATCCCTGAGGTCAAGCACCTGGAGGAGCCGGAGGTACCCGAGTCGAAGCTCTCCATGCCCATCTCCGCCCTGGATCTGCGCGCTCGAGCGGCCCATTGCCTGGAGCGGGAGGGCGTGAAAACCGTCCGGGACCTGCTGAAGATGAGCGAGGACGAGCTGCTGGAAGTGCGGAACTTCGGCAGCGTTTCGCTCCAGGAGGTGGCGGAGAAGCTGGCCGAGCTGGGTCTGGAGGTGGGCCAGATGGCGTCTGCGGAGGAGTGACCCTCCCGCCGAGAGATGCGATTGCTTTCTTTGGGATTCTCTGAGATGAGGCACAAGAAAAAGGGACGCAAACTCAGCCGGACGCCGAGCCATCGCGTCGCGCTCCGGCGGAACATGGCTGCCGCGCTGCTGCGCCACGAGCGTGTGATCACTACCCCCGCGAAGGCCAAGGAAGTCCGCCCGTTCGTGGAGCGACTGATCACGCTGGCGAGGCGTGCGCTTCCCTACAGGGAAGGCGACGAGGAGGACCGTGCCACGTACCTGCACCACTACCGCCTGGTCCTGTCGCGCCTCCAGGACAAGGAGATGGCGCAGAAGCTGTTCGGCGAGGGGGAATGGCGCGAGCGGGAGTGCCTGGCGGAGCGTTATGCGGACCGGCCGGGAGGCTACACGCGCATCGTGCGGCTTGGGGGCAGTCGGCTCGGTGTGCCCCTGGGCACCACCGTCGGTGAGATACCCGAGTTTATCTACGAGATAGATGGCCGGGAGCGATCCCTGAAGATGACCGGCAACCGGTTGGGTGACAACGCGCCCCAGGCGCTCTTCGAACTGGTGGAGAGAGAGATCGTCCCGGAAGAAGAGGAAGTCGCCCCCACCGTCACCGTTTCCACGGAGCCGGAGGAAGAGCCCTCCGAGGAGGAGGACTGAACGGGAACGTCGCCGGGCCGGGTATTGGATGTGAAACGGGCCACCTGCACAGGGTGGCCCCTTCTGCCTGGCCGCCGTCCGAGCCAGCAGGCCTCAACTGCCGATCAGTTGGTTGACGGTTTCCTGGTAGGTGGCCTTGGGCTGGACGCCGATGAGGCGCTTCACTTCCTCCCCGTCTTTGAAAAAAAGCACGGTGGGAATGCCGCTGATGCCGAACCTGGCGGCAGTCTCGACGTTCCCGTCAACGTTCAGTTTGCACACTTTGACCTTGCCGGCGTTCTCCTCAGCCAACGACTCGAGCACGGGCGAGACCATCTTGCAGGGCCCGCACCACGGCGCCCACAGGTCCAGCACGACCGGCAGGTCAGAGTTGATGACCTCTTGCTCGAAACTCTCGTCGGTGATCTCCTCTACGTCGGCGCTCATCCACTGCTCCCTGTCTCGTCCAGCTTCTCCAGCCTGTGCTCAGCCTTGGCCTTCAGGTTCCTGAGCAGTCTCTTGCCGCCCCGTTGATCCCATTCCTTTGCCTTCTTCCTGGGCATCCAGGGCTGGCGCTTCTTCTCCGGCGCGTAGGGATCGGGCGGCTTTATCGAATCGGCCTTGCGCTCCAGGGCCTCGGCCAGTTCCTCCAGCCTGGCGCGGGCCTCCCCGTATTGCTCCGTCGCGATCAGGTCCTCGACCTGCTGCATCTCTTCGACGCGGCTCACGAACAGGTCGGGCCTCTGGCGCATGACGCGTTCCATCCTGCTCTGGTAGATGTAGCCGCCGAGCACGATGAACGCGAAGGCCAGCACGATCCCCAGGTAGACGCCGCTGCTGACGCCCTCGCGGTGCTTCTCCTTGCCCCTGGCCCTCTTGACCCGCGTCTCGAAGGTCTCGCCGCTCTTCAGGTTCACCCCGCAGTGCGGGCACTCGATGTCACCCAGTCCGATCGGTCCGGCGCAATTCGGGCATCGCAATGCCGTCTGCTGCACGGTCTTCGCCTCCGTTGAGTTGCGGAACAGACCTCGAACCATTTTACACAGCCTGACGCGTCAGTCAACACAATGAAGGCTTGCCGCCGGCTCCGAGCTTCTGGTATCGTGGAACCGAGGCGTGAGCGTCGAGTCCTGGTTGCCCTGCCCCCCTGGCTGACTGGTCGATGATCGCAGAAGACGGTCCTTCCTCGGATGAGTCAACCCGCGCAGATGCACTGCGCATGGAGCTTGCCGCGTGGGCCGGGCTGCCCGAGGACGACGTCCGGCTGGTCCGCAGCCCCTACCGCGTCTGTCCGCTGGGCGCCCACGTGGATCATCAGCTCGGGCAGGTGACGGGCATGGCGCTGGACCGGGCCCTGTTGCTGGCCTTCTGTCCGCGC
>JASFTU010000361.1:0-3732 GCA_050050635.1 Candidatus Brocadiaceae bacterium | reverse complement strand
ACTCATCCGGGTCGCCGCCCAGGTGCTCGCGGTAGCCGATGATATCCGATGCATTGCCGTCCCGGAAGCTGGCCACGTGCTGCACACCGCACAGCGCCGAGTGGTAATCGTGCTCGTGCAGCGTGTGGATGATGTGCCGGCCGTAATCGTTCAGGCGCCATCCCCGGTGCGCCAGTCCGGTCATGCCGTTGCAGTGCGGCCAGCGGCCGGTCAGCAGGCTGGCGCGGCTGGCGGAGCAAGTCGGATTCGTACAGAAGGAACGCCGGAACAGCACGCCCTGCTCGGCCAGTCGCTGGATGTTGGGCGTCGGGACGCCGAAGCCGTAAGGGCGAACGTAGCGTCCGGTGTCGTGCGAGTGCAGGTAGAGGATGTTGGGCCTGTCCATGGTCAACGTCTCTCCTATGGGTTCGGTCAGTCGTCTGGGCCGGGCAGGTCTTCCGGCCGGGCGTTCTGCTGCCGCCAGCGTTCGAGCTGCTCCAGCAGGTGCTCGCGCATCTCGGCCGCAGCGTCATCGTGGTACAGGTTCACCTTCTCCCACGGATCCTGGTCCAGGTCGTAGAGCTCCCCCTCCCCGTCCGGTTCATAGTAGGTGAGCTTCCAGCGGTCGCCGCGCACGCAGAAGACGTAGTCCTGCCACTGAGTGAAGGCGTACTCCCTGGCGGTCCCTCCGTCGCCCCGGACGTGTGCGGCCAGGCTCCGCCCGTCGAGTCCATCCGGCACCTCGAGGCCCAGCAGGTCCAGCAAGGTGGGCATCAGGTCAACCCCCTCGGCCAGGACGTCCTCCCGCACGCCGGCCGGGACGCGCCCGGGCCAGCGGAAGACCGTCGGGATCCGCGTCACGCCCTCGTAGCAGTAAGGTCCCTTATGGACCAGTCCGTGCTCGCCGATCATGTGGCCGTGATCGGAGTTGAGCACGACCAGCGTGTTCTGGCTCAGTCCGAGCTCCTCCAAGTAGTCGAGTATCCGGCCGATCTGCGCGTCCAGATGACTGACCAGCCCGAAGTAGCACGCCGCGTGCTTCTTGTGGTCTTCCAGCGCTATCTCATCGTTGTGGGTGTAACGCCAGTAGTCGCGTACCGTCTGCGGCTTGCCCTGCATGCTCTCGTCCTGGTCGCGCCAGAGCTCCGGCGGAGCGTCCTCCGGCCCGTACATGCTGTAGTAGGGCTCGGGCGGGATCACCGGCGGGTGGGGATCATCGAATGAGACCCGGAGGAAGAACGGCCGCGGATCTTCATCCCAGTACAGCCACTTCTGCGCTTCGGTGGCCAGTATGTAGCTCTTGGTCAGCTTCTCCCCGGCCGGATACTTCCCGTGGAGCACCCGATCCGAGTTGTCGCACACGCGGTTCGCGATGAAGGTGACGCCGGGGAAGTTACCCGGGTCGAAGGGCACCCTCGAGGGCTTGGTCGCCCCGAAGCGATCTTCGATGGTGTACTGCTCCTCCCAGATTTCGCCGGCCGCCCGGCCGCAGTGGCTCTTCCCGACGTCGGCCGTTCGCCATCCCGCCTCCGCAAACAGGCGCGTGAGCACCTCTTCTCCCGGACGCATCGGGTATCCGTTGGCAATCGCCCCGTTCCTGTACGGGTAGTGACCCGTCAGCATACTCGCCCGGGAGGGCACGCAGACCGGTTCGGAGGCGTACATCCGGGTGAAGGCGAGCCCTTCGGCCGCGAGGCGGTCGATGTTCGGCGTCTCCACGGCCGGGTGGCCCATGAACCCGAACGTATCCGCCCGGAGCTGGTCGGCCATGAGCCAGAGCACGTTGGGACGGTCGGCAGGCCTGCGCTGCGGCTGCCTCCCGCCCCGCTCGGGCCGCCAGATCGGCGGGAGCCGACCCTCCTCAACCAGCTTGCGGCGGAAAGAGGGAAACCCCCTCGTCTCAATCTCCCGGTCCCTGCCAGGTTCCTCGGCCATCTGTGCCGTCTCCCTCCTTCGCGGAAACCGCCCATGTTACGTCACCCCGCGCGCCCCTACAAGCCGAACCCGGCCAACTTGACCCGAACCCGTGCGTCCGGGAGGATGTGACGCGGCAGGCACCGGAGTAGGTCCGACGGAGGCGCATCAGGGCATGAAGCTCACGTTCCACGGCACCCGCGGCTACATCGAGCCCCGTAGCGACCTGCACCGCATGCACAGCGTCTGCGAGGTCGCATACAGGGGCAAAGGGGTCCTGATCGACTGCGGCGAGGACTGGCTGGGGAAACTGGACCGCCTCAGCCCCCGGGCCATCGTGCTGACGCACGCCCATCCCGATCACGCATGGGGGCTGGAAGAGGGCGCGCCCTGCCCCGTCTATGCAACGCAGCAGAGCTGGGAGGTGCTCCACGAATTCCCAATCGAGGAGCGGCGCGTGCTCAACCTGCGCGACCCGACCGGGATCCGTGGCATAACCTTCGAGGCGTTCCCCGTCGCGCACTCCACGCGCGCCCCGGCGGTGGGCTACCGCATTACGGCCGGGGTAGTGAGCATCTTCTACGTGCCGGACGTGGTCTATATCGAGGACCGCGCCGGAGCCCTTTCGGGCGTCAAGCTCTACGTGGGCGACGGTGCGACCATCGACCGTTCGATGGTCCGCAAGCCCGACGAGGAGCTGATCGGCCACACGCCCCTCCGCACGCAACTGACCTGGTGCCGGAAGCTGAATGTCCCCCGGGCCATCATCACCCATTGCGGCGCCGCCATCGTCGACGCGGACCCCGGTGAGGCGAGGACGAAGATCGACCGGTATGCCCGGGAGCGCGACGTGACGGCGGAGATCGCTCACGACGGCATGGAGGTGGTCCTCCGCTGAATCCCGCTCAGGCCACCAGTCAGGGAGATTAGCCGGTCATGCCCGAGCTACCCGACGTTGCCATGGTGAAACGCTACCTCGATGCGACCGGCCTGCATCAGGAAGTGACCGAGGTCGAGGTGCGGGACGACTACGTGCTGAAGGGCGTCTCGCCCGATCGGCTGGCCGACGCCGCGCGGGGCAGCCAGTTCTGCTCCAGCACCCGACACGGGAAGAACCTTCTGGTCGAGCTGACCGGAGGCCCCTGGCTGCGGCTGCATTTCGGCATGACGGGCAATCTCAAGTACTTCAAACGCCTCGCCGATGATCCGGAGTACGACCGGATACTGCTCACGTTTGGGACTGGCTATCACCTGGCTTACGTCTGTCAGCGCAAGCTGGGGCGGGTCAGCCTGGCGGAAAGCCCGGAGCAGTTCGTCAGCGAGGAGGGTATTGGGCCGGACGCGCTCGAGATTGGACGCGAGCAATTCGCCGATCTGCTGATTCAGCGCCGGGGCGCTCTCAAGGCCCGGCTGATGGATCAGCACCTCATCGCGGGCCTCGGCAACATCTACTCGGATGAGGTGCTGTTCCGCGCCCGGCTGCACCCCCGGCAAGAGGTCGAGGAGCTGAGCCGGGGCGACCTCCGGCGGCTCCACGCCGCCATGCGCAAGATCCTGGAGACGTCCCTGGAGCGGGGCGCCGACGCACGCGACCTGCCCCGCACGTGGCTGATCCACCACAGATACCACGGCGCGGAGTGCCCCCGCTGCGGCGACTCGATCCGGCGCATGGAGGTCAACCAGCGGGGGTGTTACTTCTGCCCGGCCTGCCAGGGACGTTCATCTCGGCCGAGGTGACCACCTGCTCCCCGGAGAACGGCTGCAAGATTCATTGCCTTGTCTGCCCCATCACCGAATCGCAGTCTGAGCAGATCGAGAAGGAGAACCCGGACTTCGTCT
>JASFTU010000360.1:0-3744 GCA_050050635.1 Candidatus Brocadiaceae bacterium | reverse complement strand
AAGGTGGGGGGGTTCAGGCGGCCCGCTTCTTGTTCCCGGAGCTGCGGAGGTTGGCCGTTTTGCCCTTGCCGGACCTGTCGGATTTGACGATCAGCTCGTAGGCCCGCACGCACAGCCCCGTCACCAGTGCCCCCGCCATGCCGTAGATCATCATGACGAAGGCCGCCGCGCTGGTCCCCACGATGAAGGTCTTGACCCCTACGAACCACTCCGGCTGCGCCGGTATGTCGGCCGGGCCGCGCCGGACGGCCAGTGAGGAGAGCACGGCCAGCACCACGGCGATCAGCCCCGCCCCCAGCATGGCCTCCTTGACGCGCTCCAGTGGCGCGCACGCCCCCAGGGCCAGGCTGAAGGTCAACGCGAACAGGACGTAGAGGTCCAGGCTGCCCCAGTCCGCCCGCGCCGCCTGTCGGATCACCCGGGACAGCAGGTCCCACGTCCCCAGGAAGAAGCCCTTCAGCCCTCCGCTGTCCAGCGACGCCAGTGCGGGCGGTGCGTAGTTGAGGTTCAGCGGGTTGCCGAAAATGGCATTCAGGGCCACCATCAGTGCGGCGCAGCCGAACAGGGGGGCCAGGGGCACCAGAACCTTCGCCACGCTGCTGGCGCCGTCCGCCTGGAAGTCGATGTCCCGCGAGGAAAGCTCGTATATCCGCACGCGCGTAACCGTGCCGCCGCACAGCAGGGCCGTCAGGCTCATGGTGAACTTGCGGACGACCATCCCGGGTGCCGCCAGCAACTGCACCAGCCGGTGCGACAACGCCCCCACCATCACGTAGTGCATCAGGCCCCCGACCAGCAGACACAGGCACAACCAGATGAACAGGGCCATGAATTCCATGCTGTTCCCTCCGGCCCGGGGCGTGCGCGGGCGTACTTTCCCTTCGGGCTACGATTCTCGGAAAAAGGGGAGGGGCAAAGCAATCCGTGGCCGCGTGGTAGGCCAGATGGGGGCTCAGACCGCCCCTCGGACGCGTGCAGGAGGGCGAAAATGGGCTCTTCCCCGCCCGCCGCCACCCCTCATTTGGGGAACATCGCGCTGATGCTCTCCCGGTTGTGGATGCGCTTGATCGCCTCGCCGAACAGCGGGGCGACCGACACCACCTCGACCTTGTCGGGCAACCCCACCGGCTGGTTCTCCACGCTGTCGGTGATGAAGAGCCGCTCTATGGGGCTGGCCTCTATGCGCTCGGCCGAACCCTCGGCCAGCACGCCGTGGCTGACCATGGCATAGACGCGCTCGGCCCCGCGCTCGATGAGTTTCTCGGCCACGTCGCAGAGGGTGCCTCCGGAGATGGTGAAGTCGTCCACCACCAGGGCGGTCATACCCGCCACGTCACCGATGATGTTCAGCACCTCGGCGTTCTCGTCGTGCGCGACGCGCTCCTTGTCGGCGATGGCGACGGGAGCCCCCAGGTAGGAGGCGTACTTGCGCGCCTGCTTGGCGAAGCCCGTGTCGGGGGAGACGACCACCAGGTCGTCGGTGGGCTCCTCCTGAACGCGGTCACACAGCACGGGGAGGGCGTAGAGGTTGTCGACGGGGATCCGGAAGAAGCCCTGTATCTGTGGGGCGTGCAGATCCATGGTGATCACGCGATCGGCGCCGGCCGCCTGGATCGCGTCGGCGCAGACGCGGGCCCGGATGGAGACCCGCGGCTCGTCCTTTTTGTCCCCCTTGCCATAGCTGAAATAGGGGACGGCGGCCGTGACCGAGTCCGCGCTGGCCCGCTTGAGGGCATCGATCCAGAACAGCAGCTCCATGAAGTTGTCGTTGGCCGGGTAGACGGTCGTCTGGACGATGTAGGTTCGGCGCCCCCGCACGTTCTCCAGGATGCGCACGAAGAGGTTCCCTTCGCTGAAGCGTACGGTCTCATTGGGCGCCGGCTTGATCCCGAGGTAGTCGCATATCCGGGCCGTGAGCTTCGGGCTCGCGCTGCCGGCGAAGACTATCATGTCATCGGGTTCCATGGTGCTCTCTCTCTGGCCGCGATTCACGTTTTCGGAGCGCCGCTACATTCTCCTCTCAGGTGCCGGTACAGTCAAGGGCGGCACGCCGGGAGCGTTGACAGGTAACCCCTCTTTGACTATAGTGGCCTGTTGGGCCGTACTGGCATCAGGCGACTTCTCGCACACACCCTCCTCCGATTGCTGGGGCCGCGCTGTTCCCGATGAAAGAGATAGAGATAACCCGCGCGATCGTCGAGTCGTACACGGAGAGATTCCTGGACTCCCTTGAGAGCGACGTGATCGTCGTCGGAGCGGGCCCGGCGGGAATGGCGGCGGCCTACTACCTGGCTACCGCGGGGCTGAAGACAACCGTCGTGGAGAAGCGCCTCTCCACCGGCGGCGGCATCTGGGGCGGCGGCATCGGGCAGAATATCATCGTGGTGGAGGACCCCGAGATACTGCAGGAACTGGGCGTGCGCCACAAGCGCCGCGGGGCCCTTTTCACCGCCGGCGCGGTCGAGCTGGCCGCCACGCTTGCCACCCGCGTCGAGCAGGCCGGCGCGCGCATCTTCAACCTGACGGAGGCCGAAGACGTCGTGGTCAAAGAGGGGGCCGTACGGGGCGTGGTGATCAACGCCACGGCCATCCTGATGGCCCGGCTGCACGTGGACCCGGTCTGCATGGGAGCGGGGAAGGTCGTGGACGCCACCGGCCACGCCGCGGAGCTGGTCAACATGCTGCGCCACAAGCTGCCCGACTTCTACCCGGAGGGAATCGGCGAGGGCTTCATGGACGTCGAGCCGGCCGAGCAGGGCGTGGTGGACAGAGCCGGCGAGGTGTACCCCGGCCTCTACGTGGCCGGCATGTCCGTCTGTACCACGCACCGACTCCCGCGAATGGGTCCCATCTTCGGCGGCATGCTCAGGTCCGGCCGGAAGGTCGCCCGCATGATCCGTGACGCCATATCCGGGGAGTGACCGAATGCGCTGGCTCCTCCGCTCCAAGATCCACAATGCCACGGTCACCGAGGCGCGTGTGGACTACGTCGGCAGCATCACCATCGACGAGGAACTCATCGAGAAGGCCGGCCTGATGGTGGGGGAGAGGGTGCTGGTAGCCGACACGGCGAACGGCGCGCGCGTGCAGACCTACGTGATCGCCGGCCGGCCCGGCTCCGGCACGGTCTGCATGAACGGCGCAGCGGCCCTCCGCATCGCCGAGGGCGACCGCGTGATCATCATGGGCTTTGAGCTCAGCGACGAACCGATCCAGGCCAGGAAGGTCCTGGTGGACGAAGCGAACCGCTTCGTGCGCTATCTGTGACGGTCCTGCTCGCGCAGGGAGGTCCACATGTCCGGTCCCGGCCCGGGGGAGAACTTCAGGCGCATCCGGGAGTCCCTGCCGCCGGAGGTGCGGCTGGTCGTCGCCGCCAAGGGCAGAGGGGGCAGGGAGCTGGCCGAGGCCGTCGAGGCCGGAGCGAGGATTGTGGGCGAGAATTACGTCCAGGAGGCCGAGCGTCACCTGATGGAGCTGGGTCCACTGGCCGAGCAGCCGGAGTGGCACATGATCGGCCACCTGCAGCGCAACAAGATCAACCGTGCTCTCCCCCTCTTCGGCCTCATCCAGAGCCTGGACTCCCTCCGGCTCGCCCGGGCCATCGACAAACGCGCCGAGCGGCCCGTGCGTGTCCTGGTGGAGATCAACATCGCCGGGGAGCAGAGCAAGTTCGGCATACCGCCCGACCGCGCCGTCACGACCGTGCAGCAGATGGCCGAGCTCCCCGGGCTCCATATCGAGGGC
>JASFTU010000359.1:0-3745 GCA_050050635.1 Candidatus Brocadiaceae bacterium | reverse complement strand
CGTGACAGGTCCCGCTGCGCCACCTCCCCGGCCTTCCGGCGGGCCGCTTCAGCGCAGAGCAGGCAGTGTGCCGACAGGCCTTCCAGGCAGCGGTCCATCGCTTCGAGCTGCAGGCGCTGGCGCCCTGTCTCAGCGCCCTCCAGGCGAGTGGCGATCCGGGCCCGGAGCGTCCCGATCCCGGCCCTCAGCAGTATGCCGTGGTCCGGCAGCGTATGCCCTTGCACCAGGCCGTGCGGCCCCGCGATGCCGTACTTCGACAGCCAGCCATGCTGCGCGCGGAGACGGTTACGGCTCCGGGGCCCCACGTCGCGGCCGTTCCACCAGCTCAGCTCCTCGCGCACCTCGTCGGGCACCGGCCAGGCCGGATCGAACCCGGACCTCTCCGGGTGCAGCACGCCAATGCGCCAGGCGTCCTCGTCGCTGACGCCCCCGTGCACGCGGAGTCGCCGATAGGAGGCGCCGATGATACGCTGCTCCGGCAGGACAACGGGCTCGAGTTCCTCCAGCGTTCGGGCAAGTATCTCGGCGCGCTTCAGGACCACCGGCAGCCCGGGCTCATCCCGGTAAACACGGGTCGCGTGCCGCCCCCGCACGAAGGGATCGACGGCGTCCTCATAGCACCGCACGCGCTCGCACAGGCGCGCCGTCCGCTCGTCCAGAGAGCGTGCACCGGCCGAGGAAGGGGTCTCAGTGACCAATGGCGCCTCCATCGCATGTGCTCTGCCCGATCAACGTCGGGTCCCGCCAGCATAGAGGGGCCGCCGCCGCACGTCAACAAGTGCGGAGCAGCCCTTCGCCTCAGCGTCCCGCGGCGCCGGCCCCCACGATGGAGGAGTCGAGTTGCAGGGCGGAGGTAGGGTACACGACGACCCGCGCACCGTCCGGGTGCAGCGCCCCGAGCGCCTCGCGCAGCGGCGTCCACTGCCGGAAGTGCCGGGCCCTCGGCCCGTAGTACATGGCCACGGTGGCGGGGCTGACGTGCGGAGCCAGCAGCAGGAGGTTCCTCCCCTGCAGGATGCGGCGGAACGCCCCATGCCGATCCCGGCGCACGAAATGCCGGCGGCCGTATTCGATCAGTTCATGCGCGCCCAGCCCCTCCGTGCATGCCGTGATGACGACGATGCTCCCGCCCGGCCTGACCGGCGCGCGCCCCTCGGTCTCCCGATCGGCCCAGACGTTGAGCGCCGCCATCGCCTGGATGAACTCGGTGTCCTTGGGGAAGGCATTGAAGACGGCGGCGTCGCAGCCGTAGACCACGTCGGTGGCGTACACTTCCCGCGCCCGTTGCACGGCCGCCGCATGCGCTTCCGCCGGTGCGCCGCAGAAGACGGCGCCCACCTCGCCCGCAGACGTGAAGACGCAGTTGACGCAGAAGTCGAGGCCCGCTTCCCGACCGCAGTCCTCGATCAGGCGGCGCATGGCGTTCCCTTCTACCACGCCCACCCGCGCGGGGAGCCCGCCGACCGTGTGTTCGTGCGTCCGCGCGATAGTTTCCAACCCGCAGGCGCCCGGCATGACGATCTTCGCACCCCCACTGAAGCCGCACATGAAGTGCGGCATCACGCCGGTGATCCCGATCTTCAGGTCAGCCTCGTGGAAGAACCGGTTCAGCAGCACCTCTCCGACGCCTTCCACTTCCCCCAGCCTCACCAGGTTCTGGTGGGCGTCATGGCGCATGACGACGAAGCGGGCCAGGGTCCCGGCGCCCAGTTTCTTCACCAATCCCGCCCGCCTCCTCGCACCGTGCGCCCCGTTCGCCATGATGAAGAACACGTCGGCCTGCGCGAGGCCGGCCTCTTCCAGGCGAGGAAGCACGTGAGGGAGGATGGCCGCGGCGGGAGTGGGCCGGGTCAGATCATCCACCAGTATGCAGCAATTGCGCCGGCCCGCCGCGAGCTGCTCGAGGGGTGCCGAGCCGATGGGCCGCGCCATGCCCGCAGCCATCTCATCGGGACCGAGCGACGGGGCATCCGCCATGGCCCGGACGCCCACCTCCCAGCCGTCTGGCCAGTCCATCTCGAGCTCATCGGGCCCGTACCACATCCCCCACGGGACTGTGACGGCCGCCGCCATTCACTTCCCCCCGTGTCGCCAGCGCTCATACCGCTCTCGCTCCAGCGCCGCCCCTCCCGGTGCGAGGAACAGGAAGGGATCCTCGGCCAGCATGGGCAGGAGTACGGTCGCCATGCGGTCCGCCCGGACGACCCTTATGTCCGCTTCGCCGATCCGCCCTTTTTGGAGAGCGCCCCCCTCTGCAAGGACAGGTTCCAGTTCCTCGAAGGCCCGTCTGAGCCCGTTCGTGTGCCGGCGGGAAGGCACGGGGCGTTTCTTGCCCTCATAGTCAATAGTGTACAGAAGCTCGAATCTGTTGAAGGCCCACGGCACGCAGGCCATCTCCTCCAGTGCGTGGAAGGAGGTATTGACGAATAATGTGACTCCGAGGAATACGAGTTTGCCTCCCCACCGTATGATGCGCTGGTAGGGGGACCGGGGGCCGCAGGGGGTAATGTCCTTCTCGTGGTCGCGCAAGAGCACTTCAGCCCTGGGCCCGAGTGCGGCGCATGAATGAGTGGGGTGCAGGCTCCGAAGCGCTCGCGGACGGCGTCTGAAGACCTCCGTGATCCGCCCCACCTCTGAGGGCATCTCCCGGACATCGAATACCGGATTATCGGCACAGATGCTGTGCCACGTGTGCGTGGGGACGGCCACCGTGCCATCGGTGCCGACGGCCGCGGCCAGCGCATCGATAACGGCGCCCGCCCCTCCCTCAACGTGACCGAAGCTGCTCAGCGAGCTGTGCACGAGCACGGTGTCGCCTCGCCCCACGCCCAGGGCCTCCAGCCCGGACCTGATGTCGTCCTCTGAGACCTCCACTGCCGCCACGACTCGCTCCTCCTGCGTTCCACAGAGCGACCGACTAACGTTTGTACGTCCGCTCGTCGCTCAAGTCAACCAGCCGCCATGGTTGCGCGAATCTATCCTCTGTGCTAACTTAACCATAGAGGGGTTAATCCGTTCAGTGGGAGTTCTCGTGCGCGATCTCCGCACAGGTCGGTCGGCGAGCTGCGTTCTCCTCTTCTCCGGAGGGCTGGACAGCATTCTGTCCGCGGAGGTGCTCCGCCGCGCAGGGGTAGACGTAATCCTGTTGCGGCACCACAGCATCTTCTTCCCCCTGCGGGAAGGTAGCTACGTACCGCCGTGCCGCTCGGTCATCCGGGACATCTCCGGGGAGATGGTCCAGTTGCTGCGTGATCCGGAGTATGGCTTTGGCAGCAACGCAAATCCCTGCCTCGACTGCAAACAGATGATGTATGGTAAGGCCTGGCAGGAGGCGGAGCGGCAGGATGCCGACTTCATCGCCACCGGTGAGGTGCTGGGTCAGAGGCCCATGTCCCAGCACGAATCGGCCTTCCGGCGCATGGAGAAGGGCGCCGGCGTCGTCGGTTACGTGGTTCGGCCGCTCTCCGGCAGGCTCCTCCCGCCGACTATCCCCGAACAGAACGGACTGATCCGGCGCGACGACCTGCTGGACATCAGCGGGCGGTCCCGCAAGCGACAGATGGACCTCGCCGACCGGTGGGGCATACGCCACTACCCGAGCCCCGCCGGGGGCTGCCGCCTGACCGACCCCCACTTCGCCGAGCGCGTGCAGGCCCTGTCCCGTCTGGGCTACATGGAGGTGCCCTACCTGGCCGCGGTGCGCAACGGGCGGCTGTTCGAGCTGGGAGAGGACTGCTTCGTCCTG
>JASFTU010000358.1:0-3746 GCA_050050635.1 Candidatus Brocadiaceae bacterium | reverse complement strand
GTACCTGGACCTCGCCTCCGAGGAGATAGAGAACAGCCCGGAATATCGCGCGGGGCTCCCCATCTCGCGGGCCTACGAGGAAGAACTGCACGATCACTACGGACGGGACCGCTACTGGGACTGAGCCGGTGGCGTCGCCGGAGGGCCGTCGCGCTCATCTTATCCCGCAGCCGGACGAAAGGAGTGACCATTCGTGAGGGACCTGTTTCACCGCTCCCCCGACAACCCGCTGATCACCGTGGCTGACCTGCCGTTCGCCGCCTCGGCGGTCTACAACCCGGGGGCGATCGAGTACGAGGACGACGTGCTGCTTCTGGTCCGCGTGGAGGGCAGAGAGGGTTTCTCCAGCCTCCACGTCGCGCGGAGCAGCAACGGGGTGACGGGCTGGGACGTGGACCCCGAGCCGCTGCTTGCCTACGGGCTGCCGGAGTGCCGTTACGAGGAGCTGGGTTGCGAGGACGGCCGGTTGACCTACGTCGCCGAGGACGATCGCTACTACATCACCTACGTGGCCTACTCCCCGGTGGGGCCGGCGGTCGGGCTGGCCTACACGGAGGACTTCAGGACGGTCGAGCGGATCGGGCTGATCTTCGCGCCCAACAACAAGGACACTGTGCTGTTCCCGAAGAAGATCGACGGCTTGTGGACGGTGCTCCATCGGCCGGCCGTCGGCGAGATAGAGAACATCTGGAGTGCCTCTTCGCCCGACCTCATCCACTGGGGCATGCCGCACTGCGTCCTGCCGGAGCGCGGCGGCCCGTGGTGGGACGGCGAGAGGGTGGGGGCGGGGCCGCCGCCGATCCTGACCGACCTGGGCTGGCTCCTGATCTACCACGGCGTGAAGCGCTTCGGCGGCAACATGGTGTATCGGGCCGGGGCGGCCCTGCTCAAAGAGGACGAGCCGCACAAGGTGGTGGCCCGCGCGCCCGGGTGGGTGTTCGCGCCGGAGGCGCCCTACGAGTTGCAGGGCGTCATGCCCAACGTGGTGTTCCCCTCCGGCTGCCTGCTCCGGGGCGAGGAGCTGTGGATGTACTACGGTGCCGCCGACACGTGCGTCTGCCTGGCCCGGGCTGACCTGGGTGACGTCCTGTCGGTCCTCCGCCAGGGGACGTGGGGCGGCCCGGATAGCCCACCGACCAACCCCGGATCGGGGGCATAGACCGCCGCGGGCCCCAGGCAGGAGTTCCAGCACGCCCCGCCGCCGCTTGCCGCTCTCCACCGGCCGGGCTTTACGGCTTCCTTACGCCGCCCTATCATGGAACAGGTGCGGGGGAGGGGTGCTGCAGAAGCATCCGGGGAGAGAGTTGATGGACAACGACGAGATCGCCGAAATGCTCGACCGGGTGGCCGGGCTGCTCGAGGCGGAGGAGGAGAACCCTTACCGGGTGCGCAGCTACCGGAGGGCGGCCGGGGTCGTCCGGGACGCCGAGCGGCCCGTCGCGGACCTGCTCGCCGAGAAAGGCGTCGAGGGCCTGCAGGACCTGCCGGGCATCGGCGAGAAGCTCGCGGGCGCCATCCGCGAGATGGTCCGGAGCGGACGTCTCGGGCTGCTGGAGCAGCTCGAGGCCCGGGTGAGCCCCGAGTCCGTGCTGGCCCGGGTGCCCGGCGTCGGTGAGACACTCGCCACGCGGGTTCACGACGAACTCGGCATAGAGACACTGGAGGAGCTGGAGGTGGCCGCGCACGACGGACGCCTGGCCGAGGTGGAGGGAATGGGCGAGGAGCGCCTGCAGGGAATCCGCGATGCCCTGGCGGGGATGCTCGGGCGCTCCGCAGCCCGCGGGGCTCGGCGGCGCACGGAAGGCGAGCAGCGGGCGGAGGAACCACCGGTCGAGCTGATCCTGCAGATAGACCGGGAGTACCGGGAGAGAGCGGAGGCGGGGGAACTCCGGAAGATCGCCCCCCGACGCTTCAACCCGGAAGGCGAGGCCTGGCTGCCCATCATGCACACCAGCCGCGAGGGCTGGGACTTCACGGTGCTGTTCTCCAACACGGCCCGGGCGCACGAGCTGCACAAGACGGACGACTGGGTCGTCGTTTACTACGAGAACGGAGGCGGGGAGCGGCAGTGCACGGTGATCACGGCCGAGAGCGGCCCCCTCTCGGGCAAACGTATCGTCGCCGGGCGCGAGCGAGAGTGCCGCAGCCACTACGAAGAGGGCGGGGGCTGATCGGGAGCAGGTCCGTCCCGACCCGTGGAGAGCCCCGTCAACTCTGACCGGGAGCTTTGCAGAGACCATGCGCCGATTCGAAGACCGCACAGACGCCGGACGACGGCTTGCGCAGGCGCTTTCCTCCTACGCCGACCGGGATGACGTGATCGTGCTGGCGTTGCCCCGCGGCGGCGTGCCGGTCGGGCACGAGATCGCCGGCGAGATCGACGCGCCGCTGGACGTGTTCCTGGTGCGGAAGCTGGGCGTTCCGGGTCGAGAGGAACTGGCCATGGGCGCCATCGCCTCCGGCGGCGTGCGCACCCTCAACCGAGACGTCGTCGCCTCGCTCGGTATATCCGAGGAGGCGATCGCCGAGGTCGCCGAAGAGGAGAGAAAGGAACTGCGGCGCAGAGAGCAGGCCTACCGGGGCGACCGGCCGATGCCGGAGGTCGAGGGCAAGACCGTCATCCTGGTTGACGACGGGCTCGCAACGGGCGCAACCATGAGGGCCGCCGTTCAGGCCCTGCGCCGCAGGAATCCCGCGCGCATCGTGGTGGCGGTCGGCACGGCCCCACCCGACACCGTCCGGGAGTTCCGGAGCCTTGCCGACGAGGTCGTCTGCGTGATGACGCCGATGCCGTTCTTCGGCGTGGGAGGAAGCTACGCCGACTTCTCCCAGACTACCGACCGCGAGGTCCGGCGGCTCCTCGGACGGGAGACCGAGAGCGCGGCCGGTGCCTGACGGGCTGTTTCCGGAGCGCTCCGACCCGGCGACGGGCATCTGCGGACACGACCTTGACCGGCCGTGAGGGTGGGCGTATAAGGAGTGCGACCCAGGTAGGCCGCTCCCGCCGGCTCGCCACCTTACTTCCTGCAGAACCGCGTAGAAGGGATCGCACGCATGGAGGACAAGAGGGTTTACTTCGCCTCGATCGACATGAAAGACGTCAGCGCGAACGCTTCGCTCCCGGCGAAGTTCCAGCGCATGCTGGACCGGTTCCCCCTGAAGGACATGCTCGACGGCAAGCGGACCGCCGTGAAGATGCACGTCGGGGGGAACATGGGTTTTACGACCATCCATCCGCTCTTCGTGGGCCTGCTGGTGAAGAAGCTGAAGGAGGCCGGCGCCGATCCGTTCATCACCGACGGCACCTCTGCGTTGCACCGAGCGGTCGCCCGGGGCTACACCGAAGAGGTGGTGGGCGCTCCCTTCCTGCCCGCCGGCGGCGTCAACGATCGCTACTACCACACGACACAGGTCGGCTACCGGAGCCTCGAGGAGGTGGAGCTGTGCGGCAACATTGTAGATGCCGATGCCCTGGTGGACTTCAGCCACTTCAAGGGCCATGGGCACGCCGTCTATGGTGCCGCGGTGAAAAACCTGGGCATGGGGGCGGTGAGCAGGCGGACGCGAGGTGCCGTCCACCAACTGGCCTCCCAGGAACTTCATTGGGACGCCGACGCCTGCGTCGAGTGCAGGCAGTGCGTTGAAGGCTGCCCCACCGGCGCGGCGCGCTTCGACGATGAGGGGCGGTTCACCATCTTCTTCCACGACTGCATCTACTGCCACCACTGCGTGATGGCCTGTCCGGA
>JASFTU010000357.1:0-3762 GCA_050050635.1 Candidatus Brocadiaceae bacterium | reverse complement strand
ACCGGATCGCCGCCCCCGTGCATGGCGTTGCCCAGGTCCACCTGCATGATCACGTCCTCGGAGGTATTGCCGAAGAATATGTCCCAGGGCAGCTCGCCGTCCATCGGCTGGAATTCGACCGCATGGTTATGGTAGCCGACGTACATCCCGTGGGGTGCGACCTTTTCCGCCAGCCCGTTGAACAGCCGCGCCGTTCCCAACCAGGCGTCCGCCGAATCGCGCCTCTCTTCGGGGAGCCCCGGCACGATCAGGAACTGATTGCCCAGGATGCGATTGAACTCAATCGTCTCCTCCAGAGCGTCCCCCAGGAGGGTGTTCAGACCCGTGTGGGTCCCGGCCACTTCCAACCCCAGTTCGTCGAGCATATTCTTCAGCTCGGGGGCCTCGTAACCGTAGTAGCCGGCGAATTCGACCCCCTCGTAGCCCATGTCCGCTATTGCCTCCAGCGTACCGGGAAGATCGTCCTGACAGTCCGCCCTGACCGAGTAAAGCTGCACCGCGATGGGGATTCTCTCCACCGTTCGTCCTCCTTCTGGTAGATTGGCCCGGAGCGATTGACGGCCCTTGTAGCAGGGACTACCCGCCGCGTCAAAGGTGCAACGCAAAGTGGCCGCCCATCACTTTGATGGCGCACGGGCGGAGGTGCTAACATGCCTGCCGACCCTTGCCTCACTGTCCGGGGGAGCTCCATGCCGCCGACCAATCTGATCCTGATCAGCTTCGACACGCTGCGGTTTGATGCGCTGAGTGCCGCCCCGGATCGCCGCCTGCTCGGCGAGGATGCGGGACTCGCTCGGACGCCCGTGCTGGACGAGATAGCGGCCGAGGGCACCTTCTTTGCCCGGGGCGTGACGACCTGCCCCTACACCTCCACCTCGCACGCCTCCATCTTCACCGGTACTTACTGGCCCAAGCACGGGGTGCTGGATCTGTTCGGCTACCCGATGCGGGGCGAGGCGGAGCCGCTGGCGGAGGCGCTTCGGGAGCGCGGCTACAGGACGGCGCAGAACGCGGGGCGGGGGTGGTTCGACGGCGACATGTTCGACCTGGACAGGGTCGGCCTGAACCGGGGGTACGAGTTCGAGGCATTCGGCGGATGGTGGCGCCGGAAGAGCTGGCGCTGGCTGCGGAAGGTCGTGTCTGAGGGTCGATGGTACGTCTTCTTCCACCACATGCGCGTCCACCGCCCCTACGGGAAGTCACACCGGAAGTTCCGGGCCCTGGTCCGGCGCGACCTGAAGGACGACACGCCTTTCCGGCGCCTCCGGGAGCTCTACCTCCGCAACGTCACCAGCGTGGACAAGAAGTTCGGACGGGTCTGGGAGCGCCTCCGGAAGGAGGGCGCCCTGGACGACACGCTGGTGGTCATCCTGAGCGACCACGGGGAGGGCCTGTCGGTCCACAGCACCATCCACTGCAACCCCGGGGGGTGGCAGGAAGGCGTCTGCCGTGTTCCGGTCATCTTCTGGGCACCGGGGTGCGTGCAGCCGGGGCAGGTGATCGAGGAGCCCATCTCCACCGTCGACGTCGCCCCCACCATCGTGGATCTGCTCGGGCTGGACTGGAGGCCCCGCCTCGGGTTCGACGGCCGGAGCCTGGCCGAAGTGGTGCGAGGGGGTGCACCCGTGGACGGGGTTCCTCAGCGTGACTGCTTCTTGTTTGCCAGCATGTCGGACGGGCCCGACACGCCACCCCTGATGCATGGGATGGTCCGGGACGTTCGGAAGTACGTCTCTTTCGGTCAGGTCCGACCGGAACAGTGGGAGGAGCTGGAGCGGAAGTGGCGGGAGTCCGCCGACCATCGCAAGAAGCAGAGCCGGCATTACAACATGAGCCGGTTGCTGGAGCGGTTCAGACGCGGAGAGCTGGAGTTGTTATTCGACGTCGAGCAGGACCCGCACGAGCTCCACAACCTGGCCGAACAGCGACCCGAGGAGGCCGAAACGTTCCGCGATGCCATGGAGCGGTGGTATGCGGAAAACCAGCCCGGCGTGGACATCACGAGAGCCGAACTCGACGAAGAAGAGGAGAAGGACATCCAGCGTCGGCTCTCGCAACTGGGTTACCTGGAATAGCGCATCTACGACTCGTCGCCGGCAGGCAACTCGAGGGGAGCGATGAGCGTGGCGACGTCGGCGGGGGAGGCGACGAGGACGAAGTCCGTGGCCGGCCCGGTGGCGTAGCGTCCGCCTTCGGTCTCTGTCCCGATGACGACCTTCTTCCCCTTTGCCGTCTCCGTCTCGATCTCGACGGTCAGGTAGGGCTCATCGAACCCGTAGCGGCGGGCGGATTTCTCCACGTAGTCCGCCACCCGGGCCGCCCGGAAGTCCTGCAGCAACCGGGCCACCTTCCGCACGTCCGCAGCCGTCTCCTCGGGCAGTCCGTCGCCGTCCGCGTCCCGCCATGCTCCCGCGTCCGAGTCGTAGACGAACCGTGCGGCCTCTCCTCCTCGGCGGAGCGTGAGGGAGGTGACATCGGAAACGTCGGCGATGGTTCGGGAGGCCAGACTCGCACACAGCTCCTCGACCTTGTAGGGAGGGAGTACGAAGATACGCTCCTCGCCGGGCAGTTTCGCATAGGAGCCTTCGACCGGGTCGCTGGTGGCGGCGCCGATGTGAAGCGTAAGGTGACGCTCGCGCGACTCCTCGGTCTCCTCCTCTGCCGATGTCGTTCGGTAGGTGACGGCGACGGTCGCGACCGGCGGGTCGAACCCGTACGGCGCCAGGTCTTCGGCCTGTTCGGTGGCGAAAGCGGCGACGCGGAGATCAGCGAGTATGTCCAGAAGGCGCCGGAGCGCGCGGGTGTCCGCCGGGCCGGAGACGGGCTGCACCAGACGCCAGGCGTCGTCTTCGAGCGCACACTCGAACTCCTCTCCGCCGCGCGCCACCCGGACGCGCACGGCGTCGCCGGGGGGCTCGGAGGCCACCTGGCGGTCGAGGAATGCCAGGCGTCCACGCGCTATGCGGTCGTAGAAGCGCTCCCTGTTGACCAGGAACACGGAGGGGTATCCCTTCCTCATGGCGTGCACCCGGTTCTCCCCCGCGGGCTCTCCGAAGGCGATCTCAGCCGCGATCTCTCCATCTTCTGTGCGAAGCGTGAGGAGAGTGGCCTGCTCCTCGAACAGTCCATACCGCGCAAGATCATCCGGGTCGTCCGCGACGAACTCGTCCACCTGGGCTCCGCTCAGGTCGCGGAGGACCTGCTCGACGACCGACCGGTCCGCCTCTGCGGGCTTCTCGCCGGCGATGCGCCAGCCTTCCTCGGTTCGTTCCAGCGCCAGTTCACGCCCCGGGGCCGACACCTGCAGGCGCTCCACGGCCGGAACCTTCATGTCGGCCAGGTCTCTCTCGCGTAGATCTTCGGGTCCCTTGCGCAGGTCATCGAGGAGTTCCTCCGGGAGCCGAACGACCGCCGTCTCGTCTTTGTTCAGGGCATAGCAGCGGGTCTCACCGTCTTCCTCCCGGCAGGCGAAGGCGAAGTGCTGGGCCTCTTCACCTGCCTCCAGCGTGAGGGAGAGATGGGGTGCGTCAAGCCCGTAGCGGGCACGCTCGGCCGGGTCATCGGTCACGAAGTCATCCTCGCTCAGGCGGTGGCTGTACAACTTCTCCGCCAGGCCCTCGATGGCTTCCCCATCCGCCAGATCGAAGAACGGAGCCTGCAGCTCCCACACGTCCCCCGCCTTCACGCATTCGGCTTCGAAGCCGGGCTGGTCGCCTCGCCCCCGGGCCGCCACGCGCACCCGCTCCAGATCGAGGATGCTGA
>JASFTU010000356.1:0-3763 GCA_050050635.1 Candidatus Brocadiaceae bacterium | reverse complement strand
GCCCCGGGAATGCTATCGCCGCGTCGCGCTGTTCAAGAGCGCCGACTACATTCCGAACCTGGAAGGAGGCGTCGCGAAGAAGACCCTCAAGCGATGGCACAGGGAGGGGTTACCCGAGGGAGTGAGCCGGAACGAGTTCTTCGGGCTCGATCGAGTCGAGCTGATGCGCGACATCTCCTACTCCCCCATCCCCGGCGTCGCGGACCGGACCAGCGATCTGCCCATGACCCGCTATGGTCGGGCCTTCCGCGACGCCTGGGGACGGGTGGCCATCTGGCATCCCTACAAGGACGACGACGAATACGCCGAGAGCGGCCACATGGTCCTTCGGGGCGCCCTCCAGGGCCGCGGGGACTGGGAGGAGATCCGCGGGCACTTCCGGCCGGACGTGGAAACCCGGTATCCCGATGACTGGCCCGAGCGCGTCGAGCGGTGGCGCAAGCGGGAGCACGTCCTCGTGCTGGAAGCCCCCAGCATGATCGGCAGCCTGAGGATGGAGATGGGGTTCGAGAACTACTGCATCAAGCTGCACGACGACCGCCCCATGGTCGAGGAACTCCTGGATGCCCGCACCGACCTGGCGCTCCAGATACTCGGTAAGGCGGCCGACGAGGTGGACTTCGACATGCTGTGGTTCTGGGAGGACTGCGCGTTCCGCAACGGCCCGATCCTCTCCCCCGCCGTCTTCGAGCAGATCGCCGTCCCCCGCTACCAGCGGCTGGCGCGGTGGTGGCGCTCTCGCGGCGGCCAGATCGTGGCCGTGGACTCGGACGGCGACGTGCGGGAGCTGATCCCCGGCTGGCTGGAGGCCGGCATCAACCACATCTGGCCCCTCGAACCGTTCGCCGGCATGGACGTGGTCGCCCTGCGGGAGCAGTACGGCCAGGCCTTCTCCATGCGCGGCGGCATCGACAAACACGTCGTCGCCAGGGGCAGGGAAGCCATAGATCGGGAGCTGGACCGCGTCTGTCCCGTGGTCCGGGACGGCGGCTACATGCCCCATCTCGACCACCAGATCCCCGATTGCCCGTTCGAGGACTACTGCTACTACATGGAGCGCAAGCACGAGCTGCTGGGCACGCGCCCCAACTACGCCAGGTACAACGGAGACGACTGACCGACCACGGCCCGGTACGGACCGGCGGAGGGAGACGGAATGAACCTGATCATCGCCATCATCGACACGCTCAGCTACGACCACGTCGGAGCCAACGGCAACGGGTGGATAGAGACGCCGAACCTGGACCGCCTCGCCTCGGAGTCCTGGTGCTTCGACCGGTGCTTCGCCTCCAGCTTCCCCACCATCCCTCACCGGCTGGACACCGTCACGGGCCGCTACGGCGGGCCCTTCCACGCCTGGATGCCGCTGCCCTACGACTGGCCCACGCTGCCCCGGGCCCTCGCCGAGGAAGGCTACGCAACGCAGCTCATCCACGACACCCCCCACCTGGTGAACGGCGGCCATCACTTCGACTGGCCGTTCCACGGCTGGACCTTCGTGCGCGGGGCGGAGGTGGATCGCCCCTGGGTCAGCGCCGCCGTCGAGTGGCCCCCCAACTGGGCTCGTGACCCGCTGTTCGACTTCGCGGACCTCGACGTGAACCGCATCCCCATGCTGCGGAGCTACGTGGCCGCGAACCGCCACAGGGAGGGTGAGGAGGACTGGAACGCCGCCCGGCTGTTCCGCACTGCGCGGGAGTTCCTGCGCGAGAACGCGCCGCGCGACAACTTCCTGCTCTGGGTGGACTGCTTCGACCCGCACGAGCCGTGGGACGCTCCGCCCGACTACGTGCGCAAGTACGACGACGCACCCGGTTACGACGGCCGCATTGATCCCCGGGCGTTCTTCGTTCGGAACTCCGATGAGCTGACCGCGCCGGCCCGGGACCGCATCGCGGCCCTCTACGCCGCCAAGGTGAGCTGGATGGACCACTGCTTCGGGACGTTCCTCGACGGCTTCTACGAGATGGGGCTGGCCGACGACACGGCGCTCATTCTCACCGCGGACCACGGCACGCGGGTGGGCGAGTGGGACCTGTTCGGCAAGGGCGGCCCCATACCGGAGCAGGTGGCCCACGTTCCCCTGTTCGTCCGGCCGCCGGGCGGTGAGCACGGTCGCTCGGATGCGCTCGTCCAGCCCCAGGACATCACCGTCACGTTGGCCGCTCTGGGCGGGGTCGAGCCTCCCTCGGAGGCGCAGGGGCAGGATCTGCTGGCGCTGGCGCGCAGCGGCGGGCCTGGACGGCGCGAAGTGGCAGTCACCGGCGGATCGGCCGACGGCTGGAACGGCGAGGGTCCGCTCGGCCCTGCGGTCTTCGGCCGGGATCGCTGGCTCCAGCTCGCACTCGACCCCGCCGCGAGCCGGCTCTATGCCTATGGCGAGCAGAAGGACCGCGCGGCCGAGGAGCCCGGAACGGCGCGCGAACTCCACTCCGCCGCCATCGCCGAACTGGCCGCGCGGGGAGCCGACCCGAAGGTGGTCCGCTGGCTCCGCTCGGAGGGCGCCGGGGACAGGCCGGCCCGGGCACGCTTCTTCGACGGCTCGCCGAAGCCGAAGGGCTATACCCAGTACTGGCACCGGCTCTACCGCGAGGAGTAGAAGACAAGCCGGAAGGAGGACCGTATCCGCGAGCACGGGCCCGAGACCACCATCGTCCCCGCGCGTCGGGCGGGACAGCCCGAAGGAGGAGGCACAGCATGGAACCGTTGAAGTTCAGTTACTTCCAGTTGACGTTCGGACAGGACGAGGCGTATCTCCACCCGGAGAGGACCTACGAACGCCTCAGCCGCCTCGGCTACGACGCCATCGAGATCACCCCGCCCAAGGGCCGCTACGGCATGGGCGTCAGCATGGAGGACTACCTGGCCACCCACCGGCAGCTCAAGGCCGACTTCGGCCTGGCGGTCTCCTGCATCAACGAGTGCTGGGGCGAGATGTGGGACCCCTACTCCCCCACCTACAAGACGCTGACCGAGCCGAAGACCGCCGACCTCGCCGTCTCGGAGACGAAGTCTTCGGTGGACTTCGCGGCCGAGCTGGACTGCCCCGCAGTGACCGTCGCCGTTGCGATCCACGACGACATCACGGCCGAAAACGTCTCCGAGGCGACGGCCGTGGCCGTGGACGCCCTCCAACGCATGTGCGACTACGCGGCGCAGAAGGGGATCCGCCTGGTCTTCGAAGCCACCAACCACCTGGAGATGGGCAAGTTCGTCAACACGGTGGCCAACCACCGGCGACTGATCGAGCTGACCGGGCGCGACAACATCGGCATCCAGATCGACTGGTTTCACGCCAGCTTCGAGGAGCTGAACCCCTACGAGGCGGCCACCGACGCGGGCGACCTGCTCTGGCACATGCACTTCCGGGACTCCAACTCCCTGACCCCCGGCTACGGCACGGTGGACTTCAAGGCCGTGCTGCGGGCGGCCAAGAAGATAGGTTACGACGGCTACTGCACGATCGAGTCGGCGCCGATGGTCCCCGACTCCGACACGGCCGCCCGGGACGGCATCGAGTACCTGAAGCTGCTGGAGCGCATCGTGGAGTTCCAGCTCAGCCCCGAATACCCGAACGGCTTCGCCGTCGGTCTGTAGGGACGTCGCTCACCGGTCGGTGGCGTCCGTGCTCAGGACGCGCATTGGTGCGGTCCGCGGTCTCAATATGACACGTACATGCTGTCGTAGCGGCCTGCATCCGCCGAGACGCGGGCGTCGCGCCATGCATCTGACGGGCACCGGAATCCCAGCAGGTATCTTCCTT
>JASFTU010000355.1:0-3781 GCA_050050635.1 Candidatus Brocadiaceae bacterium | reverse complement strand
TGATGAAGTACAGCTTCACGGGCACGTTCACCGCGGCGTACCGAAGGAGCCGGATGGCCTCGTCCGCGTAACCGACCAGGTTCAGCACAAGCAGAAGCGCGCCAATCGTCGGCAGGACGATGAAGACGACCTTGATGCTCATGTGGAACTGCTCGACCAGCACGTTCAATATGCACAGCACGACCCAGATGCCGCCCAGTAGCTGTGGCGTGACCGCCTCCGGCAGAGCCCGCCATTCCCTCAGCCAGAGCATGGACCCGAATAGCAGGGCGGCGACCACCGACGGCGTGAAGAGTATCCACCGGGGCCTGTTCCACAGGATGACGTACTCGTTGACCTCGGGGTGTTCCCGGATCTTGCGCTCGACCGAGTAACGCGTCCGGGCCGTCTTCAACAGGATGAGAACCCCCGCCTCCGCCGCCAGCACCGTGCCGACCAGGATGTAGGTGGCGAGCATGGCATTGGAGTCCCAGCCGGCGCCGCAGAGGTAGCGGACTGCCGGGATCAGGGCCAGAGCGGCGGCGGCAATCAGGATCGCCAGTGTCCACCTCCACCCGCGCTGTCGTGCCCGGCCACTTCCGCCGGTTTCGGTCACCAGTTCACCTCCCGTGCATAAGGGATTGCCGACGGCTCGGGGCCGCACCCGATCAGCCCGACCGTGCGTGCCCGCCGCGGATACTACAGGCTGGCGGCTTCTCCGTCAACAGGTCCGAGGGGTCCGGCGGATCACCGGAAGTGGGCCGCCATGTCTTCGTTGCCGGGGTGTGACAGAACTTCACCGATAAGCGCCTCTGCCTGATCGATGCCGGCGTCCGTGCCCGCCAGCACCGCCAGGAGAAGCCTCGTGCGGCTGCGGGAGAGATAGGTTTCGACCTCGTCCTGGATTCGCAGAACGCGTCGTCGGATGAAGTGCATGATGGGCTCGGGCAGGGGATCGAGCTGGAGACTCTGGATCCCGGCCGCCGACACGCATGCGGGCAGCTCCACGGCCACGTCATCGGGTATGCCGGGAATGGCGCCCTGGTTGAGGACGTTGACCTGGAAGGTCCCGCCGTTGTCGTTGGCCAGAGCATCGATGATCGTAACGTTCGTCTCCCCCGTCGGTTGCAGCGGATACCGCTCGGTGAGGGGCGTAGCTTCGTCCGCAAGCGCCTCACGGAACTCGTCGATCCGCCCCTCCATCGCCTGGATGTGGCGTTCGATCCAGGCGCCGGTGTCCTCCTGCCACTCGGCGGCCAGCTCAGGGGTCGCGCGGAACCAGCGGGGCCAGTTCCCACCGCCGGGCGTGCACGTGTCCCCGATGGGGAACAGCCCGAGCATCCTGTACATCTCGACGGCCTTCGGTCCGAGCGAGTGGCTCGGCGTGCAGCGGTCGCTCCGCCAGAAGCCCTCGGCCTCCCTCTCAATCCATCGGTCGAGGACAGGATAGGCGTCTTCACCGTCGTGGTGGTAGCTCTTCAGCCAGATGAAATGGTTCAGGCCGTAGGCCTGCGCGCTGACCTTACCCGGGTCCAGGCCGATGATGCGAGAAATGTGGGCGACGTCGTTGATCCCGTGGCACAGTCCCACGGCCTTCACCGGCGATACCCGGTTGACCAGGGTGATGCCGGTGGTCATGGGATTGGCCGACTGGATGTAGTGGGCGTCGGGACAGAGGCGCGCCATGTCCTCGGTGATGCTGCGAAAGAGGTCCAGTTGCTTGAAACTCCAGAGAGGCCGAAGGCTGCGGCGACCGGCCCCGCCGAAGCCGTGGCGCTCGGCAATCTCCCGCAGGTAGTTGCGCCCGCGCCAGCCGCCGACGAGAGCGCAGTTGAGGACGAAGTCAGCGCCCTCCAGGGCTTCCGATCGCTCCAGGGTCTTGCTGAACGTCAGGTCGGCTCCCGCTTCGGCTGTGTAGCGTTCGGCGACGGCGTGCGTGACGTTCAACCGATCTTCGTTAATGTCCATGAAACGGACGTGCGAGCCCCACAGGCTGCGCCTGGTAGCCAGGTCCCTGACCAGCCCCAGGCTGAACTGGGCCGATCCCGCCCCGATGACGGCAAGCTCGACTCCGGCCATGCCGGCCTCCTCACGTTGTGAAACCCCACGAGCGTGACTGCGTTGCGCGACGTGATGTTAGGCACGGTGGCTGAAGGTGTCAAAGGCAGTCGCCACTTTCCGCGATCCCTCGACGGGCATAGAATGGAGAGCAACGGGGACCGCAGACCATCGGGGGCTGTAATGTCGGCGACAGTGGCACGCTGGGAGGCGGCCGGGACGGTCGTCATCTTCGTTGCGGGGTGCATCCTGCACTTCGCCTACGAGTGGCTGGGACGTTCGCCGTTCGTCGGACTCTTCGCCGCGGTGAACGAGAGCGTCTGGGAACACTTGAAGCTGGCCTTCTGGCCGGCCATGGGCTACGCCCTCCTGGAGTGGCTCTTCCTGAGGAAGAGCCCGGGCTTCTTCGCCGCCAAGGCCGCCGGCATCTGCCTGATGCCGGTCCTCATTGTCGTCCTGCACTACGGCTATCGCCTGGTGCTGCCACATCACGTGGTCTGGCTGGACATCCTTATCTTCCTCGTGGCCGTGGCGGGAGGCCAGTTTGCCAGCTACCTGCTCCTCACGGCGGGGCTGACGATGCGACGCGGGAACATCGCGGGACTGGCCGTGCTGGCCCTGCTGGCCGTGCTCTTCGGCGTGTTTACACTTCGTCCGCCGCGGCTGCCCATCTTCCGGGATTCCACCACGGGAGGGTACGGAACCGAGAACGCTCCGCTCGGCCAACCGGAACGGTGACGGCCGTGGTGAGGCCCTCCTGCCCGGCCTCCAACGGCGGACGACCCGTCTCGGCGCAGCGGCGCTCGCTGGCGCCAGCCCGGCGCCCCTCATACAATCTAGCATCCCGCAGGCTCCGGGAAGACATTTGGAGGAGGAGCACTGATGCACGCCGGGGAGTTGACCGAAGAAGTCAAGGATCTGGCCAGGGAGCGGGGAGCGGTCCTGGTCGGGGTGGCGCCGGTCGAAAGGTTCGATCCCATGTCGCCACTGCGCGATGCCCCTCCGGCGGGACACCATCCGCGTGACTTCCTGCCCGACGCCCGGTCGGTGATCTCCATCGCGCAACCCATCCTGGATCCGGTTCTGGATGCTCCCGCCCGGTTGGCTGCGCGGCACCTGGAGATGATCCCCGGTCACGTGAAGTATCCGTACCTGGAGTTGTTCTACAACAGGGTGGGGCACGAGCTGCACGATTACATGCTGGAGTTCATCGGTCAGGTTGTCGGCCAGCACCTCGTCGCCCATGGGCACCGGGCGATGATCTTCCCTACGACGGGTCTACACCCCGGCGTTCCGGGCATGACGGACGTGGACATCTGGGAGGGGAACTCGCCCTTCAGCTACACGTTCGGGCCCTTCTCGCACCGGCACGCGGCCACGCGGGCCGGCCTGGGGGAGTTCGGCTACAACAACGTCGTGCTGACGCCCCAGTTCGGTCCCCGGCAGCGCTTCAACTCCATCGTAACGAGCGCGGAGCTGGTGCCCGATCCGCTCCTGTCCGAGCCCGTCTGTCTGCGGGACGAGTGCCTGCTTTGCCTGGAGGCCTGCCACGTGGATGCCATTGCGCTGCGCGACGATCCGCAGGTGGCGGACTACCGTTCGGTCGAGGAACTGCTCCGGGAGAACCCCTTCATCGACACGCCGGCCCGGACCGACCCTACCGTCTGCCGTCGCCGGCGCGAGGGACGGCCCGAGGCGCCGGTCCGTGGCGATTGCATCCGAGTCTGCCCCGTGCCGTCCGTGC
>JASFTU010000354.1:0-3806 GCA_050050635.1 Candidatus Brocadiaceae bacterium | reverse complement strand
CCATCTGGGTGCTGGAAGAACCCCCCGAAGAGGAGGCCGAGGAAGCCGCCGAAGGGACGTAGCCTTTTGAACGGCACGCTGTTTGCGAAGCTATCTCTCTGTGTTCCGTTGATCGCGGCGAAAGCGTCCCAGACCCCCTCAGACGGCCTCTGGGCGCACCGAACCCGACCATCACAAGCACGCCCTCACACGGCAACAGCGTCCCCGGGCCGGAGGCACTCATGAGCGGACCACATCCACCCAAAGCCGAGGACACCTTCTCCGACGAGGCCGAGAGGAAAGCACGACTGCTGTTCTGGGGATCACTCCTGCTGAGCATGCTGATCATCCTTCACCTCGTCCTTTCGGTCCGCGGCTCCGCCCACCTCTCCCCCGTGCTGAGCATGTTCCTGGTGGCCATGCTCCTGTGGTCGCTGCTGATGAGCGCCCATGCCTTCCACCTGCTCACGGGAATCATAAAGCACAGACAGAGCCAGAGCGGACGCTTCACCGACGCCCACACGGGCGTCTTCACCCTCGAGTACCTCAACTCGTGCCTGGAACAGGAACACAAACGCGCACGGGAGAGCGGAATCGGCGCCACGGTCGCCTACCTGGACCTGGAAAACCTGGAGAGGGTGAATCACAACTTCGGCTACACCGTCGGCGACATCGCCCTGAAGGCCATTGCCGACCTCGTCTCGGGGTGCCTGCGTCCCGGCGATGTCCTCGGCCGCATCGGAGGCGACCAGTTCCTGATCGTCATGCCGGAAACTGATATGGACGATGCCGCGGCCGTCGCGGGCAAGGTCGAGCAGGCCGTCGAGGAGTACTGCCTGGACCTGGGCAAGAGGGGGAGGATTGACTACCTGCGCTGCAACACCGGCATCGCGGCCTTCCCCGCCGACGGGGAGACCCCCGAGGACATCATCGCCGCCGCCCACGCGAACGTCGGCCAGCCGGAGCCCGCCTGAACAGCCGGCATCACCGCCGACGGAGCAAGTGCAGAGCAATCCCCCCCGCCAGTGCGCCCGTCAGGAAGGCGATCAGCGGCAACAGGTAGCGGGGTAGCTCTGCGTGCCAGAACAGAACGTCGTACTTCGTCCGCTCGACGTTCTGGAAGATAACGATCAGGACAAGCACGATCACGACCAGAACCGCGACGAACTTCACCTGAGCCACCAGGCTCCCGGGTCTCCGCTCGGCACTCATGGTCCGTCCTCCCCGCTCTCGCCTCTCCGTTCCGCCGTCCCGTCCCGCTCCAGACGGAGCATGTGCCCCATCTTCTCTTTCTTCGTGCGCAGGTAGTCCACGTTCTCTTTGCGCGGCGGGACCTCGATGGGCACGCGTTCGACGATCTCCAGGCCATAGCCGCTCAGCGCGTGGAACTTGCGCGGGTTGTTGGACATGAGCCGCATTTTGCGCACCCCCAGGTGGCGCAGTATCTGCGCGCCCACCCCGTACTCCCGCTTGTCCGCCGGGAACCCGAGCCGCTCGTTGGCCTCCACGGTGTCCAGCCCGTTCTGCTGGAGCACGTAGGAGTGCAGCTTGTTCTCCAGCCCGATGCCGCGCCCCTCCTGCCGCATGTAGAGGAGTACGCCGCGCCCCTCCCGCTGGATCATCTCCAGGGCGACCTCCAGTTGCTCTCCGCAGTCGCAGCGCAGGGAGTGCAGGATGTCACCGGTGAAGCATTCGTCGTGCACCCGCACCAGCACGGGTTCCTCGATGGCGGGCGCGGGCGACCCGTCCGCCGTCCCCAGCTCGCCGCAGCAGACGGCGATGTGCTCCCTCTCGTCCACCATCGATCGGTAGTAGTGCAGTTCGAACTGCCCGTATCGCGTCGGCAGGTCCACGCAGACGCGCCGCGTCACCAGGTACTCCGACTGGTGGCGGTAGCGGATCAGGTCGGCGGTGGAGCACACCGCGCAGCCGTGCCGCTCGGCCAGCGTGAGCAGCTCCGGCACGCGGGCCATGGAACCGTCCTCGTTCATCACCTCGCAGATGACCGCCGCCGGCTTCAGCCCCGCCAGCCGCGCCAGGTCCACCGCCGCCTCCGTGTGTCCGGCCCGCACCAGCGTCCCTCCGCGTCTGGCCAGCAGCGGCATGACGTGCCCCGGCCGCACCAGGTCCTCCGGCTCCGCCTCGTCCGCAATGGCCGTTCGGATGGTGACGGCGCGGTCCTGCGCGCTCACGCCCGTCGAGATGCCCTCCCGCGCGTCGATGGTCACCGCGAACGGGGTTCCGAACGGGCTGCGATTCTCCTCGACCATCGGGGGAAGCCGGAGCCGCTCCGCCAGCTCGGGACCGATGGCCAGACACAGGAAACCGCGCGCCTCGTTCAGCAGGAAGGCGATCGCCTCGGCCGTCACGTGCTCGGCCGCCAGGCAGATGTCGCCCTCGTTCTCCCGGCTCTCGTCGTCCACCACGATGACGTACTCGCCCCGACCGAACGCCGCGATGGCGGAGCGGATGTCCGAGAAACCTGCCGCCTTCCGGCTGTCCTCTGCCATGGCGATCACACCTGAGCGGGTCGCGCTGCGCGGGAGGCAACGGGCGCTCCACGGCCGAAAGGCCGTCAGGAGCTTCCCCTGAACCATTCTACAAACTCCGCGATGCCCTGTCTAATCGGGTATTCGGGCGCGTAGTCGAGCAGGCGCCGCGCCTTCGAGATGTCGGCGTAGGTGACCGGCACGTCGCCCGGCTGCTCGGGCATCCGTTCGATGCGCGCCTCCCGCCCCAGCGCCTCCTCGATCACCCCGATGAGCCGGCGCAGCTCGACCGGCTCGGAGTTCCCCAGGTTGATGATCTCGAACTCAAGCGCCCCGTCCAGCGCCGCCACGATGCCGTCCACCACGTCCGAGCAGTACGTGTAGTCCCGCCGGCTCGTGCCGTCGCCGTACATGGGGATCGGCTCGCCGGCCTCGATCAGCCGCGTGAACTTGTGGATGGCCAGGTCCGGACGCTGTCGGGGCCCGTAGACGGTGAAGAACCGGAGCGCGACGATCGGCAGGCCGTAGAGGTGGTGGTAGACGTGGCACATCAGCTCCCCCGCCCGCTTGGTGGCCGCATACGGGCTGATGGGCCGCGTGACGGGGTCGTCCTCGGCGAACGGTATCTTGTTGTTTACGCCGTAGACCGAGGAGCTGGAGCCGAAGATGAACTTGCTCACGCCCGCCTCGCGCGCCGCCTCCAGCAGGTTCACCGTCCCCTCGCAGTTGACCGCCGCGTAGAGCGCCGGCTGCTCGATGGAGGGACGCACGCCGGCCCGCGCCGCCAGGTGCACCACCGACTCAACCCCCTCCTCCTGCACCGTCTGCCGGCACAGCGCGTCGTCCCGGATGTCCCCCTCGACCAGTTTCATCCGGCCCGTCTGCAGCGCGTCCTCGACGTTGGCCCGCTTGATCTCGGGCGAGTAGTAGTCGTCGAAGTTGTCCAGGCACACGACCCGGTCGCCGCGCGCGACCAGCCGATCTACCAGGTGGCTGCCGATGAAACCCGCTCCGCCGGTCACCAGGATGCTCACGAATGCCTCCCCGTTGGATGCCGGAATCCGTCAGGACGGTAAGTATACACAACCAGGCCCACAGATGCAGGGCGCCAGCGCGTCCGGGCGACGGCAGTGCCACGTTGGGGCAGGCCCCCGCGCCTGCCCGCCGGGCACCGGCACAGGGATGCCCTGCAGGCGGGTTCGTGGGTGCGTCGGGCGCGGCCCTCAATACGTGGCCGGCGTGTAGATGCTGTGGAAGAAATGCGCCCGCCGCAGGCGCTCTCCCCGACCGTAGGCGACCGAGATGATCACCTTCGACTCGGCCCCCGTCGCGTTGGCG
>JASFTU010000353.1:0-3811 GCA_050050635.1 Candidatus Brocadiaceae bacterium | reverse complement strand
TGGCGCGGGGAGGCCCTCGGCCACGTGGGGAATCCCGCCGTCGTCACGCCCAACCTGGACCGCATCGCCGAACGGGACGGGGTCAGCTTCCGGCGGGCCTTCTGCCAGAACCCGGTGTGCACGCCGAGCCGTTGCTCGTTCATGACCGGCTGGTACCCGCACGTGACCGGACACCGCACCATGTTCCACATGCTGCGCCCGCACGAGCCGGTACTGCTGAAGATACTCAAAGACGCCGGCTACTTCGTGTGGTGGGGTGGCAAGAACGACCTGGTGCCCGGCCAGAACGGCCCCGAGGATTGCTGCGACGTCTATCATCGGCCGGAACGTGAGCCGCGACCGCTGTGGGAGATGGACCGGTCCGCCGAGTGGCGCGGGGAACCGGGCAGCGACACGTTCTGGAGTTTCTACGTCGGCAGGCTGGACAAAGGCGAAGAGGACATCTACTACGACCACGACTGGGCGCACGTGCTGGGGGCAGTCGATCTGATAGGGGATCCTCCCTCCGACCGGCCGCTGTGCATCTACCTGCCGCTGGTCTATCCGCACCCGCCTTACGCGGTGGAGGAGCCCTGGTACTCCATGGTCGACCGGAGCGAAGTCCCGCCGCGGGTGCCCACGCCGGAGGACTGGAGCGGCAAGCCCACCATCCTGGAGGGCATCTGGGAGGGACAGGGCCTGCAGGGCTGGTCCGAGGAGCGCTGGACGAAGCTGCGGGCGACCTACTACGGCATGTGCTCCCGGCTGGATCACCAGTTCGGCCTGATCGTCGAGGCGCTCAAAGAAGCCGGCATCTACGACGATACGGCGATCTTCATGTTCGCCGACCACGGGGATTTCACGGGCGATTACGGCCTGGTGGAGAAGACGCAGAACACCTTCGAGGACTGCCTCACGCGCGTCCCCTTCATCATCAAGCCGCCCGCCGAGACGGGAGTCCGGCCGCGGGTCAGCAACTCCATGGTGGAACTGACGGACTTCCCCGCAACGGTGTACGACCTGACCGGGATCGAGCCCGGCTACGATCACTTCGGTCGCTCGCTCCTGCCTTTGCTGCGGGGGCAGACGGACGAGCATCGCGACGCCGTCTTTTGCGAAGGCGGCCGCCGCCACGGCGAGACGCAGGCCATGGAGCTGGAGAGCAACCAGGACCCCCACGGTCTCTACTACCCGCGTCTCCGCCTCCAGAAAGAGGAGGGGCCGGAACACTCCAGGGCCGTCATGTGCCGGGCGAAGGACTTCAAGTACGTCAGGCGCATGTACGAGCAGGACGAGCTCTACGACCTCGGCGCCGACCCGGGCGAGACCAGGAATCTGGTCGCGGACGCGGACTACGCCGACGTCCTCGCGAAGCTGAAGGAAAGGCTGCTCTCCTTCTACCTGGAAACATCGGACGTCGTCCCTCACGACACGGACAAGCGTGGCTTCGGTTGAGCCGAAAGGACCGGACATGGCCAGAGACAAGCTGCCGAACATGCTGTTCTTCTTCACGGACCAGCAGCGCTGGGACACCGTCGGCGCCTACGGACAGGAGCTGGACGTCACTCCCAACTTCGACCGGCTGGCCCGGGAGGGGGTGCGCTTCGAGCACGCCTTCACGTGTCAACCGGTCTGCGGCCCGGCGCGTTCCTGCCTCCAGACGGGGAAGTACGCCACCGAAACGGGCTGCTTCCGGAACGGGATCGCCCTACCCCAGGACCACAAGACGGTCGCCCACTGGCTGTCGGAGGCCGGCTACGAGGTGGGCTACATCGGCAAGTGGCACCTGGCCTCCACCGGCCCGGAGGTCAACTACCGCGCCCGTCCGGTGCCGCTGGAGCGACGAGGGGGCTATAAGGACTACTGGCTTGCCTCCGACGTGCTGGAGTTCACCAGCCACGGCTATGACGGACACATGTTCAACGCGGACATGGAGAAGGTGGAGTTCGAGGGCTACCGCGTCGACTGCCAGACGGACTTCGCGCTGGACTACCTGCGCACGAGGGAACTGGACCGCCCGTTCTTCCTGTTCCTCTCCTACCTGGAGCCGCACCACCAGAACGACCGCAACCGGTATGAGGGCCCGAAGGGGTCGAAGGAACGTTTCGCCGACTACGTCGTGCCCGGCGACCTGGTGGACACCGAGGGCGACTGGCAGGAGAACTACCCCGACTACCTGGGCTGCATCAACAGCCTGGACCACAACATGGGCCGCATCCGCGACGAGCTGGGAAGCCTGGACATAGCCGACGAGACGCTCATCGTGTTCACCAGCGACCACGGCTCACATTTCCGCACGCGCAACGCCGAATACAAGCGCGCCTGCCACGAGGGCTGCGTGCGGGTGCCGATGATCGTCCACGGCCCGGGGTTCCGGGGCGGGGAGGTGTTTGACGAACTGGTGAGTCTGATAGACCTGCCGCCCACGCTGCTGGCCGCCGCCGGACTCGAGGTGCCCGACTACATGCGCGGGCGGTCACTTCAGGAGCTCATCGAGGGCACCGCCGGGAGCTGGCGCGACGAGGTCTTCATCCAAATCAGCGAAAGCCACACGGGGCGCGCCCTGCGCACACGGCGTTGGAAGTACTCGGTCCGCGCGCCGGGCGAACAGGAGTGGGGAGAGACGGATGCCAGCGAGCACTACGTCGAGGATTTCCTCTACGACCTGGAAAGCGACCCCCACGAGCGCGGCAACCTGGTGCAGGCCCCCGAACACGCCGAGCTGCGGGCCTCCCTCGCCGAGACACTGAAGTCCTATATAGCGCAAGTCGAGGGCATGGACGTCACCATCGCCCCGGCGACCTGAGTGCGTCGCGGGCCCGCGCAATGGCCGCGATCTGTGTGTCCTGTCCCGTTCCTCTATTTGACTTCCATGGGTGGCTTCGTTCTGATACCGCCGGAAGGCGAGCCGATGTTACCTATGGCAATAGAGGAGACGCCATGCGCACTCTATCGGTAATGCTCGCGATTGCCGCTCTGTGGTGTATGCCGCTCGGGGCCGAGGAGAGGGAGGAAGATGCAGAGCGGGCGATCTTGCAGGAGCTGCGGAGGCTGAGGGAAAGCGTGGAGGAGCTGTCGGACCAGATCAGCGCGCTTGCGGAGAAGCTGGAGGAAGAGGAGGAAGCAGAGACCGACGTTGCCCTTCCGCCGGGCCTCGGAGCCCCGGAGGAGCATCGGGGCCCGGACATGGAGGCGCTGGGGGAGATCAAGTTGCCCGACGACCCCACCAGGGAGGAAGCCGAGCACTACATCTCCCACATCCTGGAGGTGTCACAGCGACAGAACTGGTTCTCGAACACGGACCCCCAGGGGCCGATGCTCATTGCGGTGGGCAGGGAGAATGTCGACCTCCTCCTGGACGCCCTGCTTGCCAACCGGAGGCTGATGGGCTCGATGTACCTGCTCGGAGCCATCAACCGCCTGGCGGGAGAAGAACACAAGGGCTCGATCATCGAGTCTCTGCTCTACGAACCGGAACTGGTGGAAGTGGTTGTGGACCACGGGTGGGTCCAGGACGCCCGGGAAGAGCTGATGCACGGGCTGCAGGAGGGCTACCACCACCTGCCCGTCGAGTGGGTTCGGGCCGTCGCCTCATTCGAGGATCCGGCCAGCTATCCGCCTCTGAAGAAGCAGCTCATACACGGCGACGACCCTAGAGGGATTTACGAGGCGATCAGGAACCTGCCCGGCATCGAGCTGGAAGAGGCCGTGGCCGAGACATGGGAACGCGCCCGCTATCAGCGGCGCTGGGTAAAGCGCGAGGCCGCAGAAGTCGCCGTGCGCTATGGACACGTGGATGCGCTCGGCTACCTCATACGCGCGCTGGCACCGT
>JASFTU010000352.1:0-3813 GCA_050050635.1 Candidatus Brocadiaceae bacterium | reverse complement strand
GCCGAAGCCGCCCTGGATGAGGTTCTCGACCACATCGTGGCCTACCTTGCCGGGAGATCGGCTGGCGCCGATCACGGCGACGGACTCGGGCGCGAAGAAGGACTCCAGCATCTGCGGGCTCCTGGCTGTGGCGCCGTGCCGGCTGCCCGTGCCCCCACCGGGCAACAGGCCGGAAACCGAAGGGATTAAAGTAGCACAGGCCGCCGGCGGCGGCAACCGCCGCTTGCCGGTCGCTGCGCGCTGCGCTACCATGGCGCCGCAGCCCCTTCACGGAAGACCAGTGCGGAGGAAGAAGAGCCGTGACCCAGAAGGCCGAGACGACGGTAATCACCGGCGGAGCCGGCTTCATCGGGTCGCACCTGTGCGACCACTTCGTGGAGCGCGGTGACAACGTGATCTGCCTGGACAACCTGCTGACCGGGGCGGCGGAGAACGTGGCCCACCTGCTGGGCAGGCCCAACTTCCAGCTGATCGACTACGACGTCACCGGCTACATCCATGTCAGCGGCCCGGTCCAGAACGTGCTGCACTTCGCCTCCCCGGCCAGCCCCGTCGATTACCTCGAGTATCCCATCAAGACGCTGAAGGTCGGCGCGCTGGGCACCCACAAGACGCTCGGCCTGGCAAAGGAGAAGGGAGCCACCTTCCTGCTGGCCTCCACCAGCGAGGTCTACGGCGACCCCAAGGTCCACCCCCAGCCGGAGGATTACTGGGGCAACGTCAATCCGGTCGGCCCGCGGGGCGTCTACGACGAGGCCAAGCGCTTCGCCGAAGCCCTCACGATGGCCTATCACCGTGCCCACGGGGTGGACACCAAGATCGCCCGCATCTTCAACACCTACGGCCCCCGGATGCGGCTCCACGACGGCCGGGCCCTGCCCACGTTCTTCCGCCAGGCCCTCAAAGGCGAACCGCTCACGGTCTACGGCGACGGTTCGCAGACCCGCAGTTTCTGCTACATCGACGACCTGGTGGAGGGGATCGCCCTGCTGCTTGACAGCGACCTGCACGATCCGGTCAACCTGGGCAACCCCCAGGAGATGACGATACTGGAGCTGGCCGAGGAGGTGATCGAGCTGACCGGCAGCGACAGCGAGGTGGTCTTCAAACCGCTGCCCAAGGACGATCCGAAGGTCCGCCAGCCGGATGTCAGCCGGGCCAGGAAGCTGCTGGGCTGGAAGACCCGGACCGACCGCAGCGCGGGCCTGCGGAAGGCGCTGGACTACTTCATCGAAAAGGTGGCCCGGGAGGAAGGAGATGATTGACATCCCGGTTCTGCACGTCTGCGGGATCAACCTGCCGGACGCCTGGGAACGCGCCGTGCTCGCCGTCCACGACAACGGCACGGAGCTGCGCACCGAATACGACAAACCGCAGGATCCGCCCAGCCTCGACGCCACCGTCACAGTGGTGGTCGAGCAGCCGCTGAGTGAACCGCGCATCCACAAGAACTTCCCCGCCGGGCCCACCGACCTGGAGGTCTACCGCCAGGAAGTCATCAAGGGAATCCACGACCACTGGATCGATCCCAAAGAAGGCAAGTGGACCTACACCTACCACCAGCGGCTGTTCGCCTATCGGCCCGTTCTCGACCCGGAGGAACCCAATGAGGGGCCGCAGTTCCCCGAGGTGAACCAGATCGACTACATCGTAGGCAAGCTCTCGGAAGTCCCCCACTCCCGCCGCGCCCAGGCGATCACCTGGATCCCCCAGTGCGACCCCGGAACCGACGATCCGCCCTGCCTCCAGCGCCTGTGGGCCCGGCTCTGCCCCGCCGAGGGGGACGGCTACCGGCTAAACATGAACACGCACTGGCGCTCCCGCGACCTCTACAAGGCGTGGTTCATGAACGCCTTCGCCCTCACCGACCTGCAGCGCATCCTGGCCGAGCGCCTCTCGGGGGAGCTGGGCGAGCCGGTGGAGGCAGGGCGCTACGTGGACGTCTCCGACTCGCTGCACATCTACGGCAGCTACCGCGCGGAGGGTCTCGAACGGGAGATCGAGAAGATGAGAAGCTCCCCCTACACCGAGCGCGCCTGGGACAGCTCGATCCTCGAGCCGATGTTCGAGGAGGTCCGCCAGAACCTGGCGGAAGACCCCGACTTCTACGCCCACGGCGACCTGCGCTGAGGCCCGCGCCCGTCCGACACGGCAATCCCCGAGGGGGCGCACGGAGCTTGTGCCCTCAAAGCGCGCAGGCGCGACGTCCCGGGGGCGTCAGGAAGAGCTTGCGGAGCCGGTCTGCAGCCGCCTGGCCAGGTCCAGCACGTCGCCCAGGCGGCTGACTGTATGGTGGGGCTCGGGCCAGCCCCGGGGCATCCGGCGGCATCCGGTCCGCATCCACGCCACCTGCACGCCGGCCCGAGCAGCCCCCAGGAGGTCGGTGAGCGGGCTGTCGCCCACGAACAGCATCTGCTCCGGCCGCACGTCCGCCACCTGCAGGGCGCGGCGGAACAGCCGGACGTCCGGCTTGCTGTAACCCTCTATCTGGGCCAGGATCACGTGGTCCAGGTGGGAGGCCAGCCCCAGGCTCTGCACCAGGTGCCTCTGCTCGGCCGGCGCCCCGTTCATGATCACCCCCCGCCCCAGCCCCAGGCGGTGCAGCTCGATGAGCATCCGCCGCGTGCCCGCCCGCAGGAACTGCCGCATAACCAGCCGGCGGGTGGCCTCGTAGGTGTGGGTCATCTTCTGGGCCAGGCCGCGCTTCTTGACCTCGTAGCTCTCCAGCAGGGCCTCGAAACGCCTGCGGCGGGAGAAGGGGCGGCGGCCCCGGATGTGCTCGGGCCCCGGCAGGTCGAAGAACACCGCGTTGTAGCGCTTCACCACCTCCGAGACGTCCTCCTCCGGCAGCGGCGGGGTGAACTTCGGCAGGATGATCTCCATCACCTGCCGGGCGCAGCCGCGGTAATCCCAGAGGGTGCCTCTGACGTCGAAGAAGACCGCCTTCAGCCGCCCATCCGGCTTTGGGCCCGATTCTCCCTCGGGTGGGCTCATCGTTCCCCCCGCCTCACATTCGCTCCGGGGCTGCAATGCCCAGCAGCTCGAGTCCGGTTCGCACCACGTGCCGCGTGGCGTCCACCAGCAGCAGCCGGGCGGCGCGGGTGGCCGGGTCCTCGCAGAGGACCCGCCGCTCCGGCTCGCGCATCCCGGCGCTGTAGTATGTGCTGAAGTCGGCGCAGAGTTCAAGCAGGTAGGTAGCCACGGCGGAGGGCTCGTATTCCTGGGCCGCCCGCTGGACCGCCTTGGGGAACCGCTCCAGGTGGCGCACCAGCGTCCATTCCTCCGGCAGCGCCAGTCGGGAGAAATCGACGGCGGCGCTGACCTGCTGGCCGGCCTTGCGCAGGATGCTGCAGAGACGGGCATGGGCATACTGCACGTAAGGGCCGGTGTCGCCCTCGAAGTCCAGCATGTGGTCCCAGTCGAAGACGACGTCGCGTGTTCGCCGCGTGGACAGCTCGCGGAAGACCACCGCCCCGATGCCGATCTGCTCGGCCAGCTCCGCCAGATCGGCCCCCTCCTCGAAGCGATCGACGTTCTGCCGGATCTTGCTGCCGGCCCGGCTGACGGCTTCGTCCAGGACGTCCTCCAGCAGGAGCGTCTCGCCCCGCCGGCTGGCGCCCACCCGCGCCCGGCCGGTCTCGGGGTCGCGGAACTTGATCAGCCCGAAGTTCACGTGCCGGATGCGGTCGGCCCATTCGAACCCCATCCGCCGAAGCACGGCTTTGAGCTGGCGGAAGTGCAGCGACTGCTCGTTGCCCACCACGTAGAGCGCCCGGTCGAACTCGTGCTCTTGCCAGCGGTGGATGGCGGCCG
>JASFTU010000351.1:0-3820 GCA_050050635.1 Candidatus Brocadiaceae bacterium | reverse complement strand
ATAGCCCTGGTGGAGATCGTTAACGAGGATTCCCTCTTCTGGTACGGCCTGGACGGGCTGAAAGAGCCCTTCAAAGGGCAGCTCGAGGCGCGGTTCGCCGACTGGCTGCGGGAGCGGCGCGACAGGGACGCCGGAGAGCGTGCGCCCCTGATGCCCATCTGGAAGCTGAGCGAGGAGCATCTGTCCGAGCACCCCGAGGACGCGCCCGCCGCGCAGGACCAGATGCATTTCCTCTACGAGCTGGAGGAGGAGTACTTCACCTCCACCGCCCGGCACCTGCGGCGGATCGGCGTGAAGACGCCCATCTGCGGCACCAACTGGCAGGGGGGCGGCTTCACAACGCGCATTCACCTCCTGGACCAGTCGAAGCTCGACTACCTGGACCGGCACGGCTACTGGGACCATCCGCAGGGGGAAGGCAACACGAAGTGGCGGATCAAGACCTGCAGGTTCCACAACCTGCCGATGGTCCGGGCGATCGTAGTCGGCCCGGACGAGCAGCAGGAGAACAACGTGGGCAACCTGGTTCTGGCCAAGGCCTGGCAGCGCATATTCGGCATGCCGATGACGCTCACCGAGTGGAACACCTGCCTGCCCAACGAGTACTCCCTGGAGGGCACCGGGCTGATGGCGGCCTACGGTATGCTGCAGGGGTGGGAGGCGCCGATGCAGTTCGGCTACTTCAGCACCGACTGGCGGGAGGAGCTCGGCCCGGGCTCTTTTGACATGCTCGGCAACCCGCCCCAGCTCCTTCAGTTCCCCGCCGTGGCCACCATGTGGCATCGGCATGACGTGCAGGAGGGCCCTGTGGCCGCGGAAGTCGTCTACACGCCCGAGACGGTCTTCGAGCCCCGCGAGGACCACAAGCCCCTGCCCTGGCCCGCGGCATGGGTCGGCAAGGTCGGCTACCGGTTCGTCGACCGGGAGGGGGAACCTGAGACCCGAGAGATCGGGGAGCACTGGGACCCGGAGGCGCTCACGGCCCGCTCGCTGACCGGCCAGCTCTGCTGGGATGCTCGCCGTGGCCTCGTCACGATCGACACGCCGCGCACGCAGGGAGCCATCGGCTTCCTGGCGGCCGGGCCGGTGGAGTTGAGCGCGGTCACGATGGATCTGTCCACGCCTTTCGGCGCCGTGTACGTCACCACGCTTCGGGACGAGTTGCCCATAGGGGAGAGCCCGCGACTGCTGGTGACGGCCGTGGGTCCCGCGCGCAACACGGGGATGAGGTACGAAGAGACCGACGAGGTCGCGCGCCAGCACGGCACTCACCTGTACCGGCTGGCGGACCCGGGCGAGGCGCCGATTCTGCTGCGGGCCATTGCCGGGACGGTGCGCATCCGCACGGAACGTGCGGACCGTCTGCAGGGCTGGGTGCTGGACCTGAACGGCCGCAGGAGATGCACTACGGAGCTCGACACGGAGGACGGCACGGTCGTCCTGCAACTGGCGGCCGAGCACCGGACGGTCTACTATGAGCTGGCGGTCGAGTGAGAGAACACGGCCCGGGGATGGGGCACTTTCGGCCGGCTCCTGTGTATGGTATGGTGTGTGCCGGCTGCAGAAATTCGCTACGAGCACTGATGGAGGGCGATGCGATGAGAGAGCGGACGGGAATCGTTGTGGCCTTGCTGGTGAGTGCGGCGTTGCTCTTTGCGACCGGATCGGTTGCGGCGCAGGCGCCGCAACTGTCCCCCGCCCAAGAGGCAATGGGGCCCATCTCGCGTGGGGACGTAGAGGCAGCCGCCGAGCTGCTGGCGGAGAACCCCGACCTCGCGAAGGCGTCCCTGACAGGCGGCATGACTCTGCTGCATGTGGCGGTCCAGTCGGGGTCGGCGGAGATGGTTGAGCTGCTGCTGGAGAACGGAGCAGATCCGAACGCCGGAGGCCCCGGAGGCATGCGTCCGCTGCACGCGGCTGCCCAGATGGGGATGGTCGCGGTAGCGGAGGTCCTTCTGGAGGAGGGGGCGGACCCCAACGGGAAGGACGGCCAGCAGAACACGCCGCTGCACGCGGCCGTCCAGCAGGGGGATGCGGCTGCAGTGCGGTTGCTGCTCGAGAACGACGCCGACGTCAACGCGAAGAACCGGACCGGACAGAGTGCCCTGCATGTCGCCGGGGCCGCCGGGCGCGTGGAGCTCGGCTCAATGATGGTCGAGTACGGAGCTGACTTCGACATCCACACGGCCGCTGCGTTTGGGGACCAGAACGCGGTGGCTGCCATGCTGGACGAGAGCACGGAGCTTCTGGAGAAAGGTGGCCCGGATGGCGGCACCGCCCTGCACTGGGCCGCGAGATGTGGTCCGGCCGGCACGGTGGAACTTCTGCTGAAGCGGGGCGCGGAGGTGGGTGCCCGGGACAGGATGGGCGCGACGCCCCTGCACGAGGCGGCGAAGTACGGGCGTGCAGACGTGGTCGGACTGCTGCTCGAGCATGGAGGTGACGTGGCCGCACAGGACCGGCGGCACGGCACGCCTCTGCACTACGCCGCCATGGAGGGTGACCTCCGGGTGGCCAAGATGCTGCTCGCCAGCGGCGCTGCCGTCGAGGCCCGGGGCCCGGCCGGCACGCCCCTTGTCTGGGCTGCCGCGCAGGGAGAGGCGGATGTTGTCGAGCTGCTGATACAGAATGGCGCGGATGTCGAGGCCAGGGGCCGTGAGAATGCGACGGCCCTGCATGGCGCCGCGGCCAAGGGCAGCCGGCCCGTCGTGTCGATGCTCCTTGAGAATGGCGCCAGGGCGGCGGTCACCGACGACAGCGGCAGCACGCCGCTGCACGCGGCTGCCGGACGGGGGCACGTGGAGATCGTCGAGCTGCTTATCGCTCGGGGTGGTGATCCCGGTGCCCAGGATAACGCGGGGGTTTCCCCGCTCCACAGGGCCGCCGACATGGGCCTGGCCGACGTGGCCGCTGCCCTGCTGGAGGGAGGCGCAGACCCTGACGTCGTGAACAGCCGGGAAATGACTCCTCTCCACGTCGCGGCCATGCGGGGTGAGTCTCGCGTTGCCGAGCTGCTGCTGGAGGCGGGGGCCTCCCCCGACGCCAAGGACACGCACGGCCGCACGCCCCTCTACCGTGCGGAGCGAGCCGGGCACCGGGACACGGTGGAGTTGCTGACCCGCCACGGCGCACGGCAGTAAGGCGCTGCGCGCCGCCGGACGCCTGGAGCGCTGCACGAAGCGGAGGAGCGTACGTGTCCCCTGCCTCAGAGCACTACCCCGCTCCGGCGGAGGTCGATGCCTGGTGTGAGCGCGTCATGCGGCGCGCCGAGGCCGCCCGTCTCCAGGTCGAGCTCCTCGAGGATGAGACGTGGCCGTTCCGGCTGGGTGTGCGGCACACCGGCGGGGTCTATCTGGCCGCTGCGGCACCGGCCCTCGGGCGCTTCTACTGTTTCTGGCAGCCCTGCCCGTCCGGGCGGGGGCCGCTCCTGGTGCACCTGCCCGGCTACGGCTCCGAGATGAGCGCTCACCCGGAGCTGGTGGCCGACGGCTACAACGTGCTCCACGTCAACCCGCTGGGCCACGCCACGCCGCAGGGGCCGGATGAATCCAGGCGGCCCGACGGGGAGTGGCCCGTGCTCCCCGAGACGGTGCGGTCCCTGGGCCAGAAGGGGTACGTGGAATGGCTGACGGGCGCCTCGGCCGCCGTGCTGTGGGCGCTCGACCGCGAGGAAGTGGAGGCGGGCCGCCTCGGTTTCTTCGGGACCAGCCAGGGCGGCGGCACGGCGATGCTGCTGGCGAGCACCTTCCGGGACCGGCACGTGCGCGCCGTCGCGGCGGACCTGCCGTTCCTGGTCAACTTCCCCCTCGTCCAGTCCATG
>JASFTU010000350.1:0-3823 GCA_050050635.1 Candidatus Brocadiaceae bacterium | reverse complement strand
CTGCACCCGCGCGCAACACCTGCTCGTGCTGCCGCTCTACTGGTACGAGGGCAGGGGGGACAGCTTCCAGAACCTCGTGGAGGGTTCCGGCTGCGTCGCGGAACGCACGGACGTCCCGGTCGGTCAGGAGGTCGACGGTGTCTACTACCTTGATACGAAGGGCTGGGCGAAGGGCGTGGACATCACCTCGCAACCGCGCCGCCTTCCGGAGCAGGTGGAGCCCGAGATCCGGGAGCAGATGGCGGAACGTGGCCGGTGGCAGGAACGCCATCGGCGGCTGGCCGAGCGGGCCTCGCAGGGACAGCGCTTCCTGACGCCGAGTTCTCTGGACACACCTTACCGGGCGGGGATGGCCGAGGAGGGGCCGGGACGGTGGACGGGACGGGACTTCGGCTCCCTGTTCCACGACCTCATGCAGGCCGTCCCGCTCACCGCCGCCTCGCCCGACCGGGAGCGCATGCTCGGCCTGGCCCGCCTGGCCGCCGATCGGCTGGGACTCGGCGTGGAGGCGGCCCGGGAGGCGGCGGCGCTTGCGGTAGCTGCCCTCGGGGTGGCGGAGTTCAATGCCCTCCTCCGGCAGGCGGACGTCCTGGAGAAGGAGGTCCCGCTCTGCGTTCCGGTCTCTCGACTGCAGCTCGGAGCGGCGGTCGGCGACGGCCTCGTCGAAGGCAGCATAGACCTGCTGGCCCGGAACGGGTCGCGGACGGTGATTCTGGACTACAAGACCGACAGGTCGCCCGCGCCCGAACGCTACTGGCCGCAGGTCGGCCTCTACGGGCTGGCGGCCCGTGCCTGTGGCTATGCGGGAGAGGACGTCGAGCTCGCCCTTTTCTTCGTGCGGGACGGCACGCTCCACCGGCGCCGTCTGGATGCTGAGCTGACGCGGACAGTCGCCGGGCTCGCCGCCGACCTCGCGTCTGGAGAACCCGGTGAGTTCTGAGTGACCCACGTGCTGCCGACGGAGCCGGAGTTAGCGCGCCCGCAGCTCGGCCACCATCGCGCACAGCCGCGCGGGCATTTCCTCCCGGTTCGCCTTCGTCAGATGCAGCACCCGCGTGTCCGCCCGTGACCGGATGCTGTGCGTCACCGAATCCTCGCGGGTGTGCATCGTCCCCAGAACCGGCACCGGTGCGTCGAGCAGCTCCATGAGGGCATTCACAAAGGCCGGGCAGGCCAGTTCCATCTTGCCGACTTCGTCCACGACGGCCAGGCTGCCGCCGGCGACCGCGCGGCGCAGGGCGGCAGCGCCGATGCGCTCTATCGCGTCAACGTCCACACCGTACTTGCTGACCCGGACCGGTCCGGACACGTCCACGTGGGCCATCACGGCGCTCTCCCCCTGGAGGTCCTCGATCATGAAGCCCACGCGGCGACGTCCCTCCCGCACCTCGCGGGTGGTGAACCCGTCGGCTTCCCCCGGGATGAGGTCAACGGCCCGCTGGAGGGTTGTCGTCTTGCCGATCCCGGGCCTCCCGGAAAGGAAGACGTTCTTGATCGAGGTATCGGCTGTCTTCCCCTCGTCGTAGTTCCTCATGGCAGCTCCGGCTCCAGCGACGGGTTCCGAGCATGCCAGGAGGCCTCCATTGCCTCCCGCAATCGGGTCACCTGTTGGAGGGACAGGCCACAGCGTCTCGCCGCTTCGGCGGGGTCCGCCCCGTCCGCCAGGGCCCGCAGCGGCCGGTCTATCGCGTCGGCCGGCACGCCGAGGAAGAACCTGTACTTGTCCCGCACCCCGGGCACGATGCCCGGATCCGGAGGCGAGGTGCGGATGTCCTCGGGCACGCCGAGGGCCTCCGCCAGCCGAAGCACCTCGCTCCTGTAGAGTGGCCCGATGGGCATGATGTCCGCGCAGTGGTCTATGCCGAACTTGCAGAACACGCCGGTCAGCTTCTCCGTCCTGTTGGCGGCTCCCACGAGGAGCAGCTTCGCGCGTTCTGCACGGTAGGCGGCGGTCACCATCCGGACCCTGTGCTTCGCCCTGAAGGAGGCCGAGGCCCCGGCGAGTATGGTTCCCTCGGAGCCGGTGAGTGAGTCAATGAAGGGACGTACCCCGGGCCAGGCCCGCAGGAGTCCGTGTGCCAGGCGCACGGCCGCCGCCCGCAGCCGCCGTCCCGGAAGCCGCGAGAGGGGGAAATCGTAGGCCCCGAGCGCCTCCAGCTGGGCCGTGATGTCCACCGTCTCCGTGCGGATCCCCAGCCAATCGCCCGCGCCTCGCGCGGCCCGCGTGTGCGCTGGATCGCTCTCCCTGTCGGGCATGATCAGCCCCAGCACCCGGTCGGCTCCCAGCCCCCGGACGGACAGAGCCGCCGTGGTGGTCGAGTCCAGGCCGCCGCTGAGGCCGATGAGCGCCCCGCCGCGCCCCAGACCGTGCGTGGTCTCTGCGATGAATCCGGCAATGCGGTCCGCCAGAGCCGGCCACTGCTCTGTGCCCTCAGATCCCGGCACGTATCTTCCTCCCCCCGATGCCCGTTGTCGTTGATTCTACAGCAGCCCGACGGCCCCCCCAAGCGCGGGCGAGCCGGAGAAGCCGCCTCCCGTGGCCCCGCCGCCGGTCTGCGTTGACACTGCTTCTGCAGCGCAATACAATGTCGGATGGTGGCGTCATGGTTGCTTCCGGAGGGCAGAAAGCGATGAAACGAGTACTTGTGTGCGGCTTTGCCGTCGTGTTCCTGACGGCGCTGGGATGCGCCAGTGGTGAGAGCTACGTGCAGTCCGGCTACGACTTCGGCAGGATCGACAAGGTTGCCGTTGTGGAGGTGACAGGCGACGTCTCGGGGCAGGTGGCCCGGAACCAGATCGGCGACTTCTTCGCCATGGAGTTGCTCAAGAAGGGCTACTCGGCCGTCGAACGCGCCCAGGTCCAGGCGGTACTGGAGGAGCAGGACTTCCAGAGGTCGGAGCTGACCACGGCCGAGGGAGCGGCGCGCGCCGGGCGCATACTCAACGTGCCGGCTGCGATGATCGCCAACATTACGGTGCAGAAGGAAAGCGTCAGCATGACGGCGAAGATGGTTGACGTGGAAACTGCCAGCATCGTGTGGATCGGCTCGGGGTACGGCCGGACCGGGAAGACGTTGGCCACGCTCGGCGGAGCGGCTGTCGGTGGAGCCGCCGGGACGCTTCTGGGGGGCGACAGCACCGGCCGGGTGGTCGGGGGCGTCGCGGGAGGCGTACTGGGCGGGGCCGCGGGGAATGCACTCTCGCCCCAGACGGCCAGTCAGGTCCAGAAGGTGGCGCGGAAGGTGTGCGCGGAACTGCCCGCCCGAACCGGCTGAGATCGGTCCCGGTTACCTTCCGAAGGACATGCCGCCGGGGGGTGTCTTCCGCCTGTCACTTGTGGTCCGCATCCAGTGGCAGCGTCATCCCATCCGTTGCGGCGATCACCTCCACTCCTGTTTCCTCTGTCAGCTCCGCCGCGAGCCGGTCGGGCTCCGCCCGGAGCATGTCCATCCCGAAGTGGGTCAACACCGCCTTGCCGGGTCGTGCCCCGGCGATCACCCTCCGCGCATCGTCTGCGCTCAGGTGCATCACCTTCGGATCGGGATAGGGCGTGTGACGCACGACGTTCACGACCAGAACGTCCACGCCGCGGTAGGCGTCGGCCAGCTCCTCGAAGTACTCCGTGTCCACCAGGAAGCCGACCTGCGGTCCGTCCTCTGGCTTGAAGATGATCCCGTACGTCTCCAGGGCGTGGCGATGCCGCGGCGAGGTGGAGAAACGCAGCGGCCCGACAGCGTAGTCGGACTCCGGCCGGAGCACGACCGCCTCCTCGATGGCACTGCGGATGTAATTGAGAACGACGGCGTTCGGTCCCTGGAGACAC
>JASFTU010000349.1:0-3827 GCA_050050635.1 Candidatus Brocadiaceae bacterium | reverse complement strand
GTTGGCGGCGGTGGCAGGGCTGCGACGGTCACGGACGGCTCGTCGACCGATTCCTGTGGCCCCGCCTCCTGGGCGGCTTTGATGTACTCGGCGGACGCGTCGTGGCGAGCCAGAACAACCATGGTGAGCAGGCAGCCCGCCATGAGCAGACCCAGCCCGGCCACGGAGGCCACGCTCGGCGCGGCCTCTCCCAGTGACCTGCGGGCGCGCCTGCCGCCGGGAGACGGCCGGCGTGGCTGCCACCTGGCGGCGAGGTGCATCGCCCCCAGGAACACCGCGACACCGGCCACCAGCATGTATACTCCCTGGATGGCGCGGGCGCGAGTGGTGAAGTACGCCATGCGCAGATTCAGGTCGCGCTGGCGAATCTGGTGCCTGATCTTGGTGTCCGTCGGGTCCGCGGCCAGTTGCGTCCTCAGCAGCTCTATCTGCGCCGGCTCCAGGAGGTCATTGGCCCGGCCCCGGATCAGGTTGGCCACCAGGAGCCCCACTACCACCAGGCAGAATACGAGCGCCACGCAGGAGGTAGCCAGGGCCGTGTGGTAGCCGAACGTGTCGGATCTGCCGCTGTCGGGCACTGCCGGAGTCTCTTCGCTCATGGCCGGTCTTCCCTCTGGGTTCGAGCCCGGGCCGATCTACCGGTGCGCCCGACGGGGCAGACGTCATAGCACCGGCAACAGGCCACGCAGGCTGCCGGGTCTGCCTCGTACTGCGATCTGTGGCGCGGCACGGAGAGCGCGATCATTCTCAGCCCGAACACCAACCCTATCCAGGCGCCGAGTATCCAGGAGCCGGTGTCGAACCTGCTCCTGATGTCGGCGGCCTCGCGGTACAGATCCACACTCGGGAGGCCGAGCGCCTCGAAGGCCTCGCTCTCCTCGGTCTTGCCCTCGACCTGTCCCTGCTCCTCCAGCCAGACGCGGCCCGCCAGACGCACCTGGGGATGGACGTTCGCCAGGACCGGGCTGCTGCGGCCCACGAGCCACCCGCCCAGGAGCACCAGTACAGGCAGGAGCAGCACCAGCGCCGCCAGCCGCCCCCGGCCCTCCGCGGGGCCGTCCGTCTCAGGTTCCGGCGTCGGAGTTCTGATGGCGCCGTATGGGCAGGCGTTGGCGCACTGATGGCAGTTCCTGCAGCCGGCGGGGCTGATGCTGACCTGCCACCTGGCAAATGGCGACAGCAGCCGGAGCAGGACCCCGTAAGGGCAGAGGTATCGGCAGTACGGTCGGCCGATGACCGTCGCCAGGAGGAGCATGGCGACGCCGAAGAGCAGCATCCCCGTGCCGCCGCCCAGTCGGAAGAACAATATGAACGGGTCGTACTGGCAGATCACGAAGGCGCTGCCCATTGCCGCGAACAGGACCGCGGCGCCCAGGTAAAGGTAGGGCACAGTCCCAAGGGCGTTGTCCAACCACGTGGGCACGCTCACGGGGCGTATGAGCACTATCTCCTGCGCCGCCCCGAGCGGGCACACCGCGGAGCAGAAGACGCGCCCGAAGAAGAGCGCAAATAGCAGCGGCAGCAGGAAGAACGCCCCCGCCGCCGCCGGCAGGGCATAGTCGCTGCTGCAGGCGGCCAGTGCCACGTTCTGGATGGAGCCGATGGCGCAGATGCAGCCGCGGCGGAAGAAGCCGAAGTACAGGACCGAGAACACCACGAGCACCACTGTGTCCCGCCGGGAGCGCTTCTTCAGAGACAGGTAGGCGGCCAGCGCCAGCGCCGCGACGAGCACAGCGACGTCTACGTAGGAGAAGACCTGGGCGCGCGGGTCCGGAGTCTGGGTCTCGGGGAACTGGTAGCCCTCCGTGAACTCCGGGGCCGGGAAGTTCTCGACCGCGAGGCCCGGTGCTGCAAGAGCCACGAACAAAAATGCCTGGAGCGCGCGCCTTCCCATGGGCTGCTTACTTCTTCACTCGCAGTAGGTATGGGTCGTCGGCCGGGACGCGAACGAAGGCGTCCGCCGGGCAGACGGCGGCGATGCTGCACTGGTTGCAGTTCAGGCATCGGTCATGGCGGACTTGCAGGAGCAGCGAGTCGTTGCCGAATGCCCTGCAGCCCACGACGCAGATGCCACAGCCGATGCACTTCGGCTCGTCAATGACGTACTGGTAGTACGGCTCCTCCACGAACGTGCGGACGATGGCCCCGCTGGGGCAGCGCTGGTTCTCCGCCGCCATGATGTCGTCGGTGCGCTGGTCTATCACGTAAGCGAAGCAGGTCTCGCAGTAGCCGCACATCTCGTACTCCTGCACGCACTTCACGGCGGACGGGCTCAGGACGCAGGCCGTGGCGCAGTTCTCGCAGGCCACGCACTTGTGCGGGTCGAGCTGCCAGACCATGTCGTCGGACTCGCGCCGGGTCACGAGCGAGCCAAGCAGCCCGCTGGCGGCCAGCAGCCCGGCGCCCCGGATGGTCTGGGGCAGGAACTCGCGCCTGGTCATCTTCTTCGGCTCGTCTGCCATCGCTCTACCCTCGCTTGCCCCGCCCCGCGCGCCGGGCTGCCAGAGCCTCGGGCAGGTGGCACGTGTCAAGGACGGCGCAGCCGCGGCACATGCCTCGGGGAGTGCATTCCTCGCCGTCGCGCGCTATCAGGGCGCCAATGCCGCCGCCCAGCAGGAGTGCCAGCGCAGACCTGCCCATGGCCAGCAGGAACCGGCGACGCCCTGTGTCAGGTTGTCGGCTCACGGTGCTGCCTCCTGTGGCCCGGCGGGGTCTCGTCTTGCGAAGATCCGTACGGCGCGGGCCGGCGGGTCCAGGACTAAGACTCGCCCCTCGCCATCGATGGCCAGGTCCAGGCCGGCGGTGTTGACTTTGAAATCGGCGGGGGCGGCTACGACGGACTCGAGGATCCCATCGGGGCTGTAGACCTTGACTCGCGGCACGCCCTTCTCGCTGGTGACCACTTTCCCGTCGGGGAGGAGGGCGATATCCGTCGGATTGCAGCAGCCGCAGAAGCCCTCGATGGTCTGGGAGCCGCGGCTCCAGGACGATTGCAGCTCCCCCTCGGCCGTGTAGGTCTCCACCGCCCAGCGTCCGGGCGTGTTGACCAGCAGCTGCCCGCCCGGAGCGGCCCGCACGTCGAGATGTGGACTGGGCACCACCAGGCCCGGGATCTCTCTGGCCTCGTCCTCCTCGCCGATCCGGCCCACGAGTCGGCCCGATGTGTCGTAGTGCAGGATGGCTGCGTTGCCGGCGTCCGCGACCCACACGTCGTCGCCGGACAGCGCCAGAGACGTCAGGTACGCACGCTCCCCCACCGATGGCCACCGAGTCCGCGAGTCGCGGCCGGGGCTATACGCCTCTACGTGATCCCGGAAACCCACGTACAGGGCGCCGGAGTCGTGGACGCCAAGGCAGTAGGGCGGCGCGCCCAGCGGTATCTCGGATCGCTGTTCGCCGGCCAGATCGAAGACCCGGATGGCATCGTCCCCGGCCACATACAGGCTCCTGTCGGGCGCGAGCGCGATTCCCCGCGGCTCCCGGAAGCCGGTATCGATCCGGTCCACCTCGTGGTACTTGATGAGCTCGGGATCGACCTCGCGGAGCGCTTGCGGGCCCGTGCCTGTGGTGGCCGCCGGTTCGGGAGCCTGACCGGGCCTGCTCTTGACGAAGCGCACGCAGAGGTAGAGGCCGGCCGCGACCGCCAGTATGGCGGCGATGGCCAGGCCGGTCTTGACCGCCGGAGTGGCGCCACGGTTGTGCGGTGCGAGGGGGCCGGCGCTGCTCATGTCAGGATTTCCTCACATCCAGGCAGACCATGGTCCGGTAGTCGCGGGCGAGCAATCGCCCACCAGCGATCGCCATTGGCCCCCACGCATCAGGTCCAT
>JASFTU010000348.1:0-3835 GCA_050050635.1 Candidatus Brocadiaceae bacterium | reverse complement strand
TGCCTGCCGTGTCCGAGCTGAGGCGCCGGGGCAAGGGCGTGGGGCTGATCAGCAACTGGGACGTGCGGCTGGAGGAAGTGCTGGCCGACCTGGGCCTGCTGGAGCGGTTCGACTGGGTGGTGATATCGGCAGTGGTCGGCGTCCAGAAACCCGACGCCGCAATCTTCGAACATGCGCTCCGGCGGTGCTCGCTGCCGGCTGGCCGGGTCATACACGTAGGTGACAGCTACGAGGACGACGTTCTGGGGGCGCGGCGTGCGGGGCTGAGGGCGCTCTGGCTCCGGCGCGATGGGCCGGCGGATGCAGAGGACGCCATAGGCAGCCTGGAGGAGGTGCCGGCGATGTTGGATTAGCCCGCCGTGCCGGGCGCGACGGCGGCGTGCGGCGTCGGGTGGGGTTCGCCTGTCTTCTCGGCCAGGATCCGGGTCATCACCTCAACCGCCCGCGCAAGCTGGGGATCCACGAAGGGCTCCTCCTCGGCCTCTGTCCCCTCTTCTCGATCGTCGGCCGCCGGTTCCTCGTCCTGCGGCCGGGGATAGGAGGTACGTCGGTCCAGGTTCGTGGTGAGCTTATCGAGGTCTTCCTCGCTGACCTCGACTTCGATGTCTGGTTGGACCCCTTTCCCGGTGATGAGTTCGCCGGCGGGCGTGAAGTAATGCGCGATGGTCAACTTCACGGCATCTTTCCGCCCCACCTCCTCCATCCTGAAGATCTGCTGCACACTGGCCTTCCCGTGCGTGGGCGAGCCGACCAGGGTCGCGCGTCCATGCTCGGCGAGGGCGGCCGCCACGATCTCGGAGGCACTGGCGCTGTAGTTGTTGATCAGCATCACGATCGGCATGTGGGGGTATGCCTCCCCGGGTCGGGAGCGCAGGTGCTGGGTGGGGCCTTCCTTGCCCTCAACGCTGACGATCAGCTTATCGTCGAGAAACAGGTCGGCCATCTCCAGCGCGCCCTCCAGTAAGCCCCCCGGGTTGAACCGGAGGTCCATGATCAGCCCTTCTGCTCCTTCCCGCTGGAGCCGGTCCATCTCCTCCTGGAAGTCTTGAACCGTTCTCTGCTGGAAGTAGCGGATGTAGACGTAGCCTATCTTGCCCTCGGGGCCCATCAGGTCGGCGGCGCGCACGTCAGGCACCCGGATTACGTCGCGGGTGATGGTGATCTCTTTCCTGGCACGGTCCTTGCCCCGCAGGACGGTGAGGGTCACCCTGGTGCCGGGCTCCCCCCGGAGCACGGTCACGGCGTCGAATACGTGCTCGAAATCGGCGGTCTCGATCACCTCCTCGCTCGAGCCCTGGCGGATCTGCACGATGAGGTCCCCGGCCAGCAGCCCCGCCCGGAAGGCCGGCGTCCCCGGTATGGTCTGCTTCACCAGTACGGCCTTCATAATCGGCTCGAACTTGATCTCTATACCCAGGCCGCCGAACTCGCCTTTGGTGTCTGCCTCGAACACCTCGAGTATCTCCGGGGGCATGTAGCTGCTGTGCTCGTCCAGCTTACTGAGCATGCCCTGCACGGCACCCACCAGCAGCCTCTCCCGGTCCACCTCCTCCGGATAGTGCTCCTCAATGTGATGCTCCAGCCAGGAAAGGGTGTCCGTGAGTTCGGCCGGCAGACCTTCGGCGGCGTCGGGTTTGGCGCGGACCGAGGCAAACCCCAGGGTCAGGGCGAGGCCGAGGACCAGGACGATGCACAGCTTTTTTGCCTTCATTGCGTTAACCTCTTGGTTCGGGCACCCCGCGGCCGCCCGGAGAGCCACAGGGAGTCAGTGCCGCACAGACGAGCGATTATTCGATGATAATGCCACCGGACCTTGCGTTCAAGTGGGCTGTGGTCGCTGGCGGGCCAGGGCGGTTCGGAGGGAGCTGCCAGAGGCCGACCTACAGGCGCGTACGGGGCTCGAGATCGATCTTCAGAGCAAGGAACTGAAGCAGATCCCGCAGGCTGAGAATGCCCACCGGCTTGCCGTCCTCGACCACGATGCCCCGGCTCTCCTCCCGCTGGCGGAGCAGCGAAAGGGCGTCCACTGCGTCGACGTCGGGGTCCAACGTCATCGTCTCGTCGAGTTCCTGCATCAGCTCTCCGACGGTGGTGCGGCTCCAGTCCTCGGATTCCAGCTCCCGGGGCGCCCTTGCGCTGACGATACCGAGGACGTTGCCCTCTCGGTCAACGACCGGGTAACAGGTGAACCGGTGGTGGAAGACGTACCGGTCCACGAACTCCTGCACGTCCAGGTCCCGTGGCACGGTGACCACGTTGGTGGTCATGAAGTCGCTCACCCGCTCGCCCTCCAGATGCTGGCGGAGGACGACCATCTGCAGGCTGCCGCGCGCCGCCTGCCTCAGGAAGAAGCCGAGCACCACCGCCCACAGCGCCGCGAAGCCGGCACCGTAGAACAGGCCGATCAACCCCAAAGCTATAAGCCCGAAACCGAAGAACGATCCGACGGTCGCGGCGACGTGGGTGGCGAAGCGAAGGTCGTCCGTGATGCCCCACAGTACGCTGCGCACCACCCGCCCGCCGTCCAGGGGAAAGGCCGGCAGGCTGTTGAAGCCCGCCAGCGCGAAGTTGACGATGAACAGGTACAGGATGAGGGCCCGAGGGCCGTCGCCCCAACCCCGGCTCCTCGCCAGGAACCACAGGACGCCGAATATGGTCCCGATGAGCACGCTGGACAGCGGGCCGACGACGGCCATGAGGAACTCGGCTCCCGCGGTGGGTGGCTCGTCCCGGAGCTGACTCACGCCCCCGAAGATGAACAGAGTGATCCCCGCAACGGGCATCCCGGTCGCCCGAGCCACCAGGCTGTGGCACATCTCGTGGGCGATGAGGGATGCGAAGAGGCCGGTCGCACCGACCAGCCCGTAAAGCCAGTAGATGAACCACGGCCTCCCCGGCCCAAAGCCGTACTCGCCCGGGAAGTAACCCAGCGCGAGGCTGACCCAGACAAGAGCCACCAGGAACAGCCACGACAGGTTGGCCTTGATGGGCAGGCCGAACAGCCGGAAAAGGGTCCTCTCCTTGGTCAGAAAGGGCATCACGACCCCCGTTTGGGATGTTGGATCCAGCGAACCGGCCTGGAGCCCCCCATTATGACACATGCGCGCCGTTTAGTCCACGTCCGGCCGGTCCGGTGCCCCGGACCTCGTTCCACACGGGCCGGTATACCTCGGCGTCGCGCACGACGCAGCCTGCCGGCTTGCCGGCCTTCATGAGCCGGCTGCAGAGGCCGCAGGTGATACAGCATCTCTCCGGGTCGAGCTTCCCGTGCTCGAGGATGTCCCGCGCGAAATCCGGGTAGGCGAACGCCTCCCGCCCCAGCCCGATCATCGTGGCCCATCCCTGCTCGACGGCACCGGCGGCGAAGTAGGGGAGGAAGTGCCGCAGGTAGCTGTAGCCCGTCCCGATGATCCTCAGGTCGGGACACGCCTGCTGAACTTCGCCCGCCGCGCGCACCATCCGCTCGACGCTCACCAGAGGGTGTTGGTCCGCGGGTGCCTCCCCCTCCGGAGATCGGTCATGCGGGCGATTGTAGCGTGGGACGAACCGGGGGTGGCCGACGGTGACGTTCAGGCAGGGAGCGCCCTGTTCCCGAAGCTGCCCGGCCAGCTGCAGGGGCTCAGACAGGTCCACGCGTCGGGCGTCCTCCCGGTCCGCTCCCCAGCCGTGCGGGTAGGGGATCGGGTCCCACAGGTTCAATCGGCACGTGGCGATCAGCCCGGGCTGTTCTGCGGCGATCCCTGCGTGAACCCGGCGCAAGAAGCGCGTCCTGTGCCCGAAGTCCGCGCCGCCGTAGCGGCTGTCGGTGCGGGTGAAGGATGCCAGCAGCTCCGAG
>JASFTU010000347.1:0-3836 GCA_050050635.1 Candidatus Brocadiaceae bacterium | reverse complement strand
ACCATCGTCAACGACCTCTGCACGTGCGGCGCCCGCCCCGTCTCGCTGTGCATGTACCTGGCGGTCGGTGACGCGTCCTACCTTGCGGACGGAACACGCGCGGGCGGTCTGGCGGCGGGCTTCGCCCAGGGCTGCAGACAGGCGGGAGCCATCTGGGCGGGGGGAGAGACCCAGGTCCTCAAAGGGATCGTGGCTGACAGCGCGGCTGTGCTCGGGGGCTCCGCGCTCGGCAGGATCGCGCCCAAGGAGCTGAGGGTCCGGGGCGACGTACAGCAAGGCGATGCGATCATCTTCCTCGCCAGCTCGGGAGTGCACACCAACGGGATCACGCTCTGCCGCGCAGTCGCGGACAGGCTGCCGCAGGGGTACCTGACGGAGCTGTCCGACGGTCGCACCTTCGGCGACGCGTTGCTCACCCCGTCGCTCATCTACGCGCGGTTCATCGCGGCTTGCCAGCGGGAAGGCATGCACCTGCACTGCGCAGTGCACCTCACCGGGCACGGATGGCGGAAGCTGATGCGGCCCGCAGAGCCGTTCGTGTATCGGGTCGACACGGTCCCGGAGCCGCAGCCGGTCTTCCGTTGCGTTGCCGAGGCGGCACGGATGGATGACTGCGAGGCGTACGGTACCTTCAACATGGGCGCCGGCTTCGCGGTGTACGTCAGAGCCGGAGACGCGCGGCGTTGCCTGGACTGTGCCGAGTCCACGGGCCACCGGGCCTGGCAGGGCGGCACGGTGCACAAGGAAGGGGAGCGGAAGGCGGTCGTCATCGAACCGCTCGGCGTAACGTACGAGGCCGACAGCCTCCAGATCCGCTGACTGCGGCAGGGCTTCAGCCCACGGGGTGGGCGGCGGCCGTCTCGAACATGGCCACCACGTTCCGTGGCGGCGTTCCCGCCTGAATGACGTGGGAAGGCCCCAGGATATAGCCGCCGTCCCGGCCCAGTACGCGGATACGCTCACGGACCTCCTCTCGCACATCATCTGCAGTGCCGAAGGGCAGTGTCTGCTGCACGCTGACGCCGCCCTCGAAGCAAAGGCGATCGCCGTAATCCCGCTTCAACTTCTGCGGATCCATGCCGCGCGCGTCGAACTGCAGCGCCTGGAGCACGTCGATCCCCATCTCGATCAGGCCCGGAACCGCATCCATAACCGCTCCGTCGGAGTGGTAGATGACCTTCGCCCCGAACTCGTGGATCACGCGGTTCAGCCGCGCGTGGTGCGGCTTGATGTGCTCCTCCCACATGTCGAGGGACATCAGGAGGCCGTTCTGGCCGCCGATGTCATCGGCCGTGAACACCAAGTCAATGCCTCCGTCGGCCGCCTCCAGGACCTTGCGGAAATGCTCCGTGTAGAAAGCGCCGACGTGTCGCATGATCGCGTCCGGCAGCTCAGGCTGGACGGCCAGGTCGATCAGCATCTTCTCGAAGCCCCGCATGTACCAGGAGGTCTCGAAGACGTTCCCGTTCGTCGCCATCAGGCAGTAATCGGCGTCGGAACGCGCCTCCGAGATCCGCCCGGGGATCACCGAATAGTCAAACCACTCGGTGGTCGGCCAGGTGTGCGCCTCGATGTCACCTGTGCTCTCGGCCTCCGCGAGCGGATAGTGCTCGATCTCATCGTACTCGCCCGCCCCGTAGCTGACGGGAGTCCGCCGCACGCCCCACATGTCGGTCCGCTCCGGCAGCCGAGGCCCGACGTAGGCCGGGCCGACGGTCTTGATGTCCAAAAGGGGGCGGAGGAACAGATCCAGAGTCGTTCCACGCTCCCGCCGGAGGTGCTCGTCCAGCTCGGCGCGCAGACTGCCGCCGAATCCGGAGCAGACCATGGCGATCGGGACCCGGTCGGTCTCCCGGTGTTCGAGCGCCAGCCGTACCCGCTCGCGGTGGCTCAGTTCGGACATGGCTGCGTGTCTCCTCTCGTGCGCTCCACTCGACAAACAGACGGCACCGCGAGGCACGATGGCTAATGGCACGTGTGCATGTATGCGAATGCCCCGATGTCGTTTCGGCTCCCGTCGGGATCATTGTACCGCGGATCGGGGTGCCCGGCGTCGACGGCCGGCGAGTCCGTTGAGAGGCGGAAGTTGTGGCCTTCCGGGTCAGCGAATCCCGGAGGTTCGAGCACCGGCAGGGCACCAAACGTCGGGACGAAGAGCTGCCCGTGGCGGCAATGCAGCTCGAGCGGCCAGCAGAGGTTGTACTCCATCCGGATGCTTGTCTCGTGCAGGTCGGCCTCCCGGTGGTAGGCGAGGGGGTAATCCCGGTTGTCCGCGCAGATGTTGTTGCGGACAAGAAGGTTACGGAGTCGCCGGGCGCTGCTGGTGAGCGCGATGCCGCCCAGGCGGGACTCGTTGCCGGTATGGTAGCCGTTCCGGAACACGGTGTTGTTGACCACCTCGACGTCGCGCACCCACTCCTCGCTCTCGACGTTGCAGCGGACCGAGATGCCCCACCAGTAGTTGTCCCGACAGAGGTTCCGCCGGATGCGCACGTCGTGCAGAGGGCTGCCGCCTTCGTTCATCAGGCAGATGCCGTGTCCGTTCCGCTCGCACACGTTGTGGTGGACGTCGATCCGGCACAGGTCGCCGCGCCAGGAATCAATGTAGATGCCCACTTTCCCGCCCGGGAAGTCCTGCAGCACGAACATGTCGTGGCAGTAGTTGTGGTGCACTTCTCCGTCCTGGTCGTTGCCCTTGCAGTCGATTCCCTCCTTGCCGCCCCAGGACACCTCGTTATGCGCCACCTCGAAGCCGTGGACGCAGACGACGTCGAGGTTCTCTTCGCCGACGGGCGTCCCTTCGCGCAGGGCGCGGCGCTCGCGCGCCTGGAAGCCCGGATCGGTGGTGGAAAGGATGAGCTGAGGGTCGAAGGCATTCAGCACGCGGTTGCCGACGATCCGGATGTCCCGCACCTCCGCTCCGGGTGATCCCCAGGCACCGATCCCCGTCGTGACGCTGCGCGCGATCGTGTTGTGGGAGATCTCGATGTGGTGGCTCGGCTGCACGCCCTGGGGGAGCCCACGGGTCCACCAGGGAAGGCCGTCCACGGCGATCCCCTCGTAGGCGGCGTCCCGGAACTCCAGGTTACGCACCCGGATGTAGGAGCGGCTGCATATGTGGAAGGCCCCCGAACGGGACGCCACGACAGTGACCTTCTCCCCGTTGTTGATCACCATCTCGTTCTTGGGGCCCGGACAGTGGATGTCGTCACACAGGAGTACGGCCGTCTCTCCCGGGAAGCCGGCGTAGGTGATCCAGGCATCCTCGCGCCCGGAGTTGTGCGGGCTGATGACTTCCCGCACGCGGTAGCTGCCCCCGCGCACGAAGACGGTGTCGCCGGCCTCCAGGGCCTCGGCCGCCTTCCGCAGGCTGGCCCATGGTTTGTCGAAGGTGCCCGGATTCGCATCGTCACCGGAAGTTGCGACATAGAAGACCCTTCCGGACGAGGTCCCGTGGTCCAGGCTGATGGCGAGAACGAGGGCCTGCCCGGCTTCCTCCGCCTCATCGCCGCCGACCACCTCGATGGCTTCGATCTCCTTCTCCGGGTACGGGTTGGCCCATTCCATCGCGTACAGCACCCGGCGCCGATCTTCCTCCTGATCCAGCGGCCCCTTCCAGGCGATCCGCGCGCACGCCATATCGGCGATGAACCGGCTGACCGGCTCGAATGTCCGGCGGGACATGTCCTCGACTCCTTCCGCCCAGCGCACCGGGACCCGCAGTTCCGTCCCGTCGGCGTAACGGACACCGTAGCTGAAGACCGTCAGGTAGTCGGGACGAGGGGCTCCGGTCTGCACGCTGTGACGAACGCTGCGGCGCCACTCCTCCACGCCGT